>JAXHVM010000056.1 GCA_034189185.1 Deferribacterota bacterium | reverse complement strand
CAGCTGCTCTACCTGTCATTGGCCCTAATCCTAATGGACCTGTTCTATCACCACCTGGCATAGCACACCTCCAAAAATTTTTTCTACCTTAAATGTAGCTAATAATATATTAATAACATATGTTCAAAATGTCAATATGATTTTATTACTACTATTATTAAAAATCTTGTTGACTACATTAATCTTTACAAATATAGTATCTAATATTAAAAAATGAAAAATAATAACCTTAATTTTCTAATCACAAATAAGCCATTAAACATAAAAGAATTGATAGATAGCTTTTATAACAAATTATATGATTCTACCGGCACAATCCTCATTCATCACGGCAAAGCTAAATATCCCGGCAAGTACATAAAAAACTATAAGCATATTATAATCAGTCTGTTAGTAAAGGAAAATGAGATTAAAGAAAATCTATTAACCATTATAAATAAATATAATATTAATAAAATACATATAGCTCATAGGATTGGTATAATATATAAAAATGAGGCAATTTTGTTCATTGCTGCCGAGGCAACAGAGAGAAACAGTGGTTTTAATTGTATCAGAGAAATCCTAGAATATATGAAGCAAGACAATATATTCTTATTAAAAGAAATAAGTTTTTAAATAAATAATTTTTTTATTACTATCTTGTAAGATCAGATGCCCTACTTTTATATGATTCCTTTAGCAATTATTGATAAATTTTAATCAATTAAACTCATTTGCCAATTATTCAATTCTTAGATTATTAATCAATATGTTTCCTATATTGTTTAGTTTATCATATGATTCAAGTCCCAAAAAATCAAAGGGTATCTCAGCAATAGGCTTTCCACCAGCAAGATTAACTATCAATTCTATATACTTACTTTGCTTATTATTAAAACTCTCACAGGAAACATCGGTGTTTATTTTATTAATGACTAATCCTTGAATAAACATCCTATATTCATCCAATATTTTTATTATGTCAACAGTCCTATTAAATACTACTTTCTCAGGATTAGTTACAATAATAAAAGCTGCATTCTCTTTTAAGTAATTATATACAAAGTCTGATAGATTTATCCACTCATTTATAATATCTGTAATGCTTCTTTTACCGCTAATCTTTCTCCTTAATCTATCAATACTTTCATATATTTTTGCACCGGATTTTAAATGTTTCTTTAGTAGTTGTGGCATATTTAACAAATTCAATGTCTCACCAGCAGGGGCTGAATCCCATATAATCTTATCAAAATCTCCTTCCTTTGAAATTTCTACAATATAATCTAGCATTGTCTCTTCACGCAATGATGGAGCTGAACCTATATATTCTAAAAGACTATGCCTTGATGACCTATCAAATTCATCCAAATTCACTATATTTGATAACATTTCATAAAAATCTGGCCCAAACTTTTTAACCCAACGATCTGTAATTATTTTTTGATCTAAAGCAGTGGCATATAGGTGTTTCTTTACTCTAGTAAATTCAGATCCTATTTCAATATTCAAAACATCCCCAATAGCAGGTGTGAAATCTGTTGATAAAAGTAATGTTTTTATGTTTTTATTTGACAGCGCAATGGCAATTGATGCTGCACATGTGCTTTTTCCAACCCCACCTTTTCCACAAATTAGATAGATATCTCTCACAATTATTTACAATACTATTTTCTGCATATAAATGAAATAATAAATCAAACACATCGTGTTTATCACTAAAACTAAAATTCAAAATTGCTGTAAGTATTATTAAATTATAAGTTTTATAAAAACAATTTAATTATAATTTTAACAAACATTTATAATTATTATAAGTTAATTTTACTTGAATTAATCTTTTATATATTATATAAAATAAATAAAAATACTTGAGGGTGCAGATATGAAAAGAATATCTTATTTACTTTTATCTTCATTAATATTAGTAGCATTCTTTTTTACATCTAATACATACGCATCCATTAGTAAAGAAACACAAACCTGTTTAAGTTGCCATAGTACTGTTACTCCAGGCATTGTAGCTGACTGGAAGAAAAGTAGACATTCAACTATTTCCCCAGAAGAGGCAACAAAGAAACCACCTCTTAAAAGAAGGGTTTCAAGTAAAGATATTCCTGATCATGTTAAAGGCAATGTAGTAGGCTGTTATGAATGCCATGCATTAAATCCTGATACACACAAAGATACTTTCAATCACAATGGCTTCAAGATTCACGTAGTTGTAACTCCAAAAGATTGCGCCACATGCCACTCTCAAGAAGTATTAGAATATAGTAAAAACATTATGTCTAATGCTCATAACAACCTATTAAAAAATCCTGTATATCATAATCTTGTGGACACTTCAGATGGCGTACAAGTTTTTGATGGCAATGATACTATATACAAGCCTGCTGACGAAGAGACTATAGCAGATTCTTGCGCATATTGTCATGGAACTAAGGTAGAAGTAAAAGGATTAAAGAAAATAAAAACAGATTTTGGTGAAATGGAATTTCCAATTCTATCAGGATGGCCAAACCAAGGTGTGGGTAGAATTAATCCTGATGGATCAAAGGGTTCCTGCACATCTTGCCATACACGCCATCAATTTTCTATTGCAATGGCTAGAAAGCCAGCTACTTGTTCTGAATGCCATAAAGGACCTGATGTGCCAGCATATAAGGTTTATATGGTAAGTAAGCATGGAAATATTTATAGCTCAATGAGTGATAAATGGAATTTTGATAAAGTCCCATGGGTATTAGGTGAAGACTTTTCAGCTCCAACATGTGCCACATGCCATGCTAGTTTAGTTGTAGATAAAAATGGAAAAGTAATAGCTAATAGAACACATCAAATGAATGATAGACTTCCTTGGAGAATATTTGGACTTCCCTACGCCCATCCTCATCCTATATCCCCTGATACCACTATAATTAAAAATAAAGATGGATTGCCCCTTCCCACAGAGCTTACAGGTGAATATGTATCACAATATCTCATAGATTCTAAAGAAATGGATATTCGCAGAAATAATATGAAAAACGTATGCAAAGCTTGTCATAGCACTAATTGGGTAGATAATCAATATGCAAGATTTGAAAACACAATAAAAACAACAAATGAAATGACCTTGGCAGCAACAAAAATTCTTTTAAAGGCATGGGATTTAGGGGTTGCTCTTGGCCTAGCAAAAGGAGATAGTATCTTTAATGAAGCTATAGAAAAAATGTGGGTAGAACAATGGTTATTTTTCGCAAATTCCACTCGATTTAGTTCAGCTATGATAGGTGCAGATTATGGAGCTTTCGCAAATGGCCGCTGGTATATGAGTAAAAATATACAACAAATGAAGGACTGGCTTGAATTTAAATTAAAAGAAAATAAGGAATAATTTAATAAGATAATTAAAATAATTTTTCCTTTTTTATATAAACTTCCCCATTGAAAAAGGCAATAAGTTTATTGCCTTTTTCCTTTTTTATTGTTATTTTATATAAACCAATTTTATTACTTCTGCTTATCTCTTCGGCGGTAGCAACCAATTCATCACCTAAATATGCTGGATTTACAAAATTTATATTAGCATTTATTGCTAGGGCAACATTTCCATATAAATTTGAGATTAGAGCAAAGGTAAAATCAGCTAGTGAAAAAATAGCACCGCCATGGCAAACATTTGCAGCATTAAGCATATTTTCTTTCACTAACATTTTAGTTATAACATTTCCTTTTTCTGCTTTAACTATTTCAATATCAAATAAAGATCTGATTTTGTCTTTCTCTTTCATAAATTCTACAATTTTTTCCATACTCACCTCTTTTTATTGAACTAACATATATCACAACAGATAACAAATATAATCATGTACATTCAACATCATTAACACTCTTTTAGCAGTAATTTATATTAATTTTGTAATATAACATACAAAAATGTTATCTTAATAACAAATTATATAAATAAATATCAAAGAAAAGGCAACAATTAGCACATATAAGCATATACCAATATTGGCATTATTCTTGCAATAAATTACATAATATAACATTAAGAGGCTGAGAATGCATATATATCTCGATGATACAACATTAAGAGACGGCGAACAAACACCTGGTATATCATTTAATAGAGAAGAAAAGTTAAAAATTGTAAAATATTTATCCGCTTTAGGTATCGATGAAATTGAAGCTGGTATTCCAGCTAGTGGTATTAAAGAGATTGATGATTTCAGAGCAATATTAGAACTAGATTTAGGCCCAAGGATTATAGCTTGGAATAGGGGTTTAATAAAAGATATTGAAAAATCTATTTTAGCCGGCGCTAAATCTGTGGAAATATCTTTTCCAGTAAGTGATATACAGATTAAATACAAACTATCAAAAGATAAAAAATGGATAATAGAACAGTTAAAAAGGGTTCTCTCTTATGCTAAAGAAAAAGGAATTAAGTATATCTCAGTTGGCGGAGAAGATTCATCAAGAGCTGACATTACATTCTTAAGAGAATTTATATTAACTGCAAAAAAATATAATGCTAATAGATTCAGATTTTGTGATACCTTAGGCATTTTGGATCCTTTTAAAACATTTGAAATTATTAAACAATTAATAGACTATACAGATTTTGATATAGAATTCCATGGACACAACGATTTTGGACTAGCAACAGCAAATGCTATTGCCGCTTATAAAGCTGGAGCAAAATATATTAATACTACAATTATGGGCCTCGGTGAAAGAGCAGGAAATACACCATTAGAAGAGATTGCAATGTATCTATATTATATTGAGAAAAATGACAAAATAATAAATAGACTTAGTAATAATATATTATTACTTAAAGAAATGCTCTATTATGTTTCTAAAATTACAAGAAAACCAATCCACCCACAAAAACCTATATTTGGTGATTTTATGTTTACCTATGAATCTGGGATACATGCTAATGGCGTTATTAAAAATTCTTTAAATTATGAGTATATAAACCCAGAAGAATTTAATATGAAAAGGCAAATTGTTATTGGTAAAAACTCTGGTAGATCTATGCTTAAAAAAATATTAGATGATGCTAATCTAGGTTATAATGAAGAATTGTTAGAAATTTTACTCAATAAATGTAAAAATAAGGCTGAAGCAGATAGAAAATATTTAAATGAAAAGGATGTAATAAATATTTATAACACAATGACTAAACCAGTATGCAACTAGCTATAATCTACTTGCCTTATTTTTAAAACTTCTATTCACTATTTATAATATCTGCTCATAACCATCTGAAGCTTAATAATTATTAACCACAAGAAATGAATTCTCTACCAATTTAACATATATAAATTGACGTATAAACAAAATAATAGTATTATAAAATTATTATATGGAGGCTATTTAATATGTTATCCTTTGAAGAATATATATCATTAGATGCTACAGCTCTAGCTGATTTAGTTAAGAAAAAAGAGGTTAGCCCAACTGAACTTGTGGAGATATCAATTAAAAGATTAGAAGAGATAAATCCTACTATAAATGCTGTAATATCAAAAACTTATGAATATGCAAGGGAAAGAGCTAAAAAACTAACCTCTCAAAATCTATCAAATAAAGCTTTTCCAGGGGTTCCCTTTTTAATAAAAGATATTTTACACCCACTAGCAGGGGTACCTCTTACTATGGGCTCAAAATCATTGAAGGATTATATACCTGAGAAGGACAGTGAGTTAATCAAAAGATATAAAAATACAGGTCTTATTATAATTGGCAAAACTAATGTTCCAGAATTTGGTCTTCTTGCTATAACAGAACCAGAGCTGTTTGGGCCAACAAAAAATCCATGGAATACCAAACACTCACCAGGTGGCTCAAGCGGAGGCTCAGCCGCTGCTATAGCAGGTGGCGTTACACCTATAGCTCATGGTAATGATGGTGGGGGATCAATTAGAATACCCTCGTCATATTGTGGACTATTTGGCCTTAAACCTTCAAGGGGAAGACTTCCTACAGGTCCTGATAATGGTGAGATATGGCAAGGGGCTGTAAATGATCATATACTTGCTCGCTCTGTTAGAGATAGTGCATTAATGTTAGATTCCACATTAGGTGAAGATCCTGGAGCTCCTTATATTATTGAAAAACCTGAAAAACCCTACATAGAGGAAATTAAAATCGATCCTGGAAGACTAAGAATAGCATTCAATACAGAATCACCCATTGGCACAAATGTAAATGAGGAGCATAAAAATGCAATATTTAAGACTGCCAAAATTCTTGAAAAGTTGGGGCACTATGTTGAAGAAGATAAACCAGAAATAGATGGTTGGAAATTAGCTAAAAGCTATTTATGCCTATATTTTGGTGAGGTTAATGCATCCATTAAAGAAATATCATTAATTAGAGAAAGAAAAGTAAAATCTTCAGAAATAGAATCCTTAACTAGAGTTCTCTATGAAATGGGGCGTGCTTTAACTGCTGGTGAATTTGTTATATCAAAAAAATATTGGAATTGCGCGGCACGTATTATGGGTAAATTCCATGAAAAATATGATATATATCTAACACCAACAGTTGCATTTCCACCTCCATTAATTGGTGAATTACTACCAAATAAAATCGAAAAATTACTATTTGCTCTTGTTCATAGATGTAGATTAGGAAAACTTATAAAAAGCACAAAGATTATTGATACAATTGCAAAAGAGAGTTTAGAAAGAACACCCTTTACACAATTGGCAAACCTCACAGGGCAACCTGCTATGAACGTTCCCCTCTTCCTAGATAAAAATGGTCTACCTATAGGTGTTCATTTTATGACCAAAAATGGAAGTGAAAATATACTATTTAGACTAGCAGCCCAATTAGAAAAAGAAAGACCATGGTTTGATAAAATACCAAAACTTATAAAATAATTAATGCGCCTCAAAACATAGCCTATTTAATTTTAGTAAATGGGCAGCTCCTGCAATAGTTGTTCCGTAAAAATATATATCTTTTTTATAGGCTTTTGCGTTTTGCAATATATCTGCTATACTGCCATTGGCAATTGTTGAACCCGTTGATAATATAATATCTACTTTACCAAATAAGTGACCACTATCTTTATAACCATCATAGATTACTAAATTATTTATATTCTTGCCTACGTTATCTTTATTTCTATCTAATACTATTAACTCAAAATCCTCATTTAATGCATCAGCAATTGCTGGTTGGTAGCCAATAAGCAATATTTTCTTATAATCTTTACCCCTTAAAAATTCTGAGATTTTTTTAGCGCACTCTGTAGGCTCTTCATCTTTACAGTGAACAGTTTTTATACTCTGCTCCAAAAATCTTACTACAGCATTTATAGTAGCAACCAAAATTGCTTTTGATGAGTTCTTCTCCAAATCTAAATTCAATACCTCTGAAATAGTTCCATTGAAAATAGCCGGACTATCTGTATAAGCTTGACCTTTAAAACCGTTAAAGTCTGCCTCTATTAGCACTTCTTTACCATTAAGAAGAGGAAAATCTTTTCTTTTCGGATTGCCTATTGCCTCATTTGGGTCTAATACCCTACAACTTATCTTAATCTCACTGTCCAAAGGTATTTTACCATCTATATATTCTTTAAATGTGTTAATTAAATTATTATAAAACTCAAAACAATCTTTCATTACCATTATAAATCTCCTTTAATTTTCATATATTTTCCACATCTATGTCTGTAACCAGGCCTATCTAAATATTCTATCCCACAACTACTACATCTTGATCTTTTTCTAATTATAACATCCCCACCTTCAAGAACCATTGATTTTGCCTCAACTAATGCCTTTGAAACTTTATGCCTTGCCCTTTCAACAAGTCTTGTAAAGGTAGGCCTTGAAATACCCATTAACTCAGCTGCATCAACATGCTCCATACCCAAATAATCAGCTAATCTAATAGCTTCATATTCATCAAGTGTAATATATATTTTATCTATTAACTTAGATGGTATGCCCCTTGGTTTAAACTCATCAACTTTTGGTTTTTCACCAATAATTTTAGTTTTAAAAGGTCTAGCCATAGAAATATAATAACCATATGTCTACAATAAGTCAACTAGCCACCTTAAATATTTAGTAGCTAGCTTAGGTTGTTTTTTTTAATTCTGCTATTCTTTCATTAATCCTTTTTAACTCTCTTTGGAGATCTTCTGCATATCTTTTTAAATATTCTAATTCTTGTTCTTTAGTGTTTTCTATATTATAATCTCTAAAACCTATTGGCTCATAACCCCTGAAATATGCTGCACACCTTGGGAGCCCCCCTCTACCTATTCCTACATAGGGCCAACCAGGAGAACTACCTCTAAATGCAAATCCACGTCCAAACATTTTTCACCTCCTTAAACTAGTTTCTAATATTTATATTATAAACTTATGTTCATAATGTCAATAATTTTTAATTTCTACTATTCCTATTGACAAATAAACATATGTTCATTATTTTATCATAAAAGCTAAGGAGGTGCTATTATGCCAAACTTTGATGGAACTGGACCACTTGGAAAAGGTCCTGGCACAGGTAAAGGAAGAGGTAAGTGTAAGAGTGGTAGAAATCTTAGAAAAAATAAGATGGGTGATATTAGTAAAAAATCAAGAAACATAATTGATTCTAATGAAAAAGATAAAAGATAATTAAAAGGAGAATCAATATGAAAAGGAATATTGGAAATATAGATAGACTTATTAGGATTGTTATTGGGTTATTAATAATTATAGCTGGTGTATATTTTAAAAGCTGGTGGGGGCTTATTGGCTTTATACCTATAATCGTTGCTGTAATAGGATGGTGCCCCCTCTATGTACCTTTTGGTATATCTACACGAAGAAAACAATAAATATGATAAAATCCAATATATATAACAAATACAATGTATAAAATTGCATTTATTAGCGGCAAAGGCGGGACAGGTAAAACAACTGTAGCTATCAATTTTGCAAAGCTTCTAAGTTATAACGTAAAAACCCTACTAGTTGATCTAGACGTTGAAGAACCTAACGATAATCTATTTTTTAAATATAAAGTCCTTGATTCTAAAGCTTATGATTTTAAACCTGAATTCGATTTAAATAAGTGCACCTACTGCATGGAATGCTCTAAAAAATGTCAATACGGTGCAATTGCAGTAGCTCCAAAGTTTCTAAAGTTTTTTGAAGAGTTATGCCACGGTTGTACTGCCTGTAAATATATATGTAAATATAATGCAATAAAAGATAGTCA
The DNA here is from genome assembly GCA_034189185.1 of Deferribacterota bacterium. Classification (NCBI taxonomy): domain Bacteria; kingdom Pseudomonadati; phylum Deferribacterota; species Deferribacterota bacterium. The sequence goes on along the minus strand of JAXHVM010000056.1, from coordinate 2,770 downwards.
AAGAGAAATCGGAACAATATATTACAACCTTGATTCAACACCTTCCATTGTTTATGGATACCTAAAAAACAGTTCAACAATGACAACCGAGTTAATTAGACAGGTAAAAAGATTTGTCAACAATAATAAAGAGAACTTTGACCTTATTGTATATGATTGCCCACCAGGGAATAGTTGTCCTGCTATTGAAGCAGTTAAAGATGCTGATACTGTTATAGTTGTTGCAGAGCCAACCCCTTTTGGATTACATGATTTTAAGATCATAGTTGAAACATTAAAAATCATAGGCAAACCTTTTTATATCTTTATAAATAAAGATGATAGCGGTTTTTCTGATTTAGAAAATTATTGTATTAATAATAACTTAAAAATAGTTGGCAGAATAAAATATAGTGAGACTATTTCAAAAGCATACGCCAAAGGTTTATTTATATGTGAATCCAAGGAAGTAGCAAAAGAATTAAATAACATTAACAACATTATATTAAACACAGTGAGTAATTCAAATGAAAGAAATATTAATTGTTAGCGGCAAAGGTGGAGCAGGAAAAACTACTGTGGCATCAAGTCTAGCCTTATTTTTAAATGAAATCGATGTTTTAGTAGATGCAGATGTGGATGCCTCAGATCTACCTATACTATTTGAACCTAAAATAATAGAAGAATCAACCTTTTATTCAGGCGTTATACCTGAAATTGACTTAACTACTTGTACAAATTGCAAAATTTGTAAAGATCACTGTAAATACAATGCTATAGAAATCGACAAAAAAAATAACACTCTCTTCATAAATGATTTGAACTGTGAAGGTTGTGGCCTATGCAGTTTTATATGCCCTGAAAATGCAATATCTTTGAAAAAAAGAGAAACTGGCAGAAAACTTATTTCTATAACAAAACTTAACACCACAATGTGTCATGGAATATTGAATGTTGGAGGTGAAAATTCAGGAAAATTAGTAGCTGCTGTTAAGCAAGATGGTAGAATTGTTCTAAAGAAACAAAAGGGAAATTATATAATCATTGATGGACCTCCTGGAATAGGGTGTCCTGTGATATCAGCAATGACAGGTGTAGATATTGTTATAACAGTTATTGAACCAACACTATCAGGTATTCATGATGCAAAAAGATTGATTGAACTTGCTAAATACTTTAACATAAAAAGCTTTGCAATAATCAACAAATATGGCCTAAATAGTGAAAATGAAAAATCAATAATGACATATCTGAAAAATGAAAATATACCACTCTTGGGCACAATAGATTACACAAAGGAAGTCATAGAAGCCCAGAAAAAAAAGGTTCTCCTCTCAGAGTATAATGATTATTTTAACGAATTATTTAAAAATATTTGGAGTAACATATTAAAAAACATATCAAAAGGAGGTAGCTATGAAATTAGCTATAACATCGGAAGGTAACAATATTAATGCAAAACTAGACGCTAGGTTTGCAAGAAGTAAATACTGGTACATCTATGATACTGAAAAAAAGGATGGTTATTTTTTTGACAATAGTGAGAATATTGATGTTGAGCATGGTGCAGGTATTAAAGCTGCTTCAAAATTGTTAGAATTACAGATTGATGCTCTTATAACTGGTGACATTGGACCTAAAGCAAAGAATACCCTAAAAGACAAAATAGCTATATATAAGGGTGATAACAAAAGTGTAAAAGAGAATTTAGATTTATTTCTTGAAAATAAATTAAATAAATTAAATAATTAACATTAGGAGGATACCTATGAAGATAGCAATACCATCTGAAAATGGAGTCTTAAGTCCACATTTTGGGCGTTGTGAAACCTTTTATATTGCAACAGTGGAAAATAGTAAAATCATTGAGAGTGAATCCTTAATTCCACCTGAACATGGCCAAGGTGTGTTTCCTCAGTGGCTTGCAGATAAAGGTGTTAATATAATCATTGCCGGTGGTATGGGCCCAAAAGCTGTGAACTTTTTTAATCAATATAATATTGATGTTTATTTAGGCGCAGAAACAAAAAAGGTAGAAGAATTGGTTAATGATTTAATTAATGATAAATTAAAAACCACTGGCCAGTCTTGCCCAGGTGGACATTTACATCAATGCCATGATTAAAAAACAGCCCTATTTTATTATAAAAATAGGGCTGCTACCTGTTCAGCTAATTTATCTGATATAATTAAAGAAGCCTTTTCTTTATCCAATCTAGTTTGTGTTGCCTTAACAGCAACCTGTAAAGAATCATCTTTCTGTTTACCATTTATATTTTCTACCACTCTAACATCAACCACACCTGCAAATGTTTTAACAGGAAATAAAAAACCAGTTGCTGCTCCAGCTGCTGCACCAACTGCCCAACCAGCTAATGCTCCACCTATATCAGGATCAATAGCAGCAGCTCCAGCTAAAGCTCCAAAAGCTGAACCTTCAAAAGCACCCTCAGCTGCCTTGTATTTTTTTACATCGTCGACAAATAAAATATTTGCTCTTAATTCATAGTCAGCTTCATCTGGGTTATCTACAAACTTATAACCACCATTTGCTAGATAACCTATTAATTTCTCCTTAAAATTAAGATTATAATTTCCTGAGGTATTGGTAACCCTAACATAAATCTTTTTTCTATCCTCAGAGGGTGTTAAAAATACTGACTTACTAAATTTAACATCCGTATCTAATTCAGAGTGCTCTATACTACTAATAATAGGTGAACAAGAAGATATATATAAACCTATAAAACTTATAATAATTAACACAATATATTTTCTTAAGCTACTCTCC
>JAXHVM010000055.1 GCA_034189185.1 Deferribacterota bacterium | reverse complement strand
CTCTTTAATAAGTCCTTCTCTTTCAATCTTTTTCTTTAAAAGTTTTAATGCCCCATCAACATTATTATTTCTTACTTTTACTATAGCGTTAACTGCCAACATATCACCCCTTAAAATTTTCTATGCTGATTCTTTCTTGTTATCAAATATTAAGATTGGATCAGCTTTATTTAAAATAGCATCCTCTGTTATTATACATTCTTTAACATCTTTTGCAGAAGGTATATTATACATTAAGTCTAACATAGATTGTTCAATAATTGAACGAAGACCCCTTGCTCCAGTCTTTTTCTTAATAGATAATCTTGCAATTGTTCTAAGTGCTGAATCAGTAAATGTAAGCTTAACATTATCTATTTTGAAAATCTCTTTATATTGCTTTATTAAAGCATTTTTTGGTTCAAGGAGTATTGTAACTAAAGCTTTTTCATCTAAATCATGGAAAGGTGCTATAATCGGTAGCCTTCCAACAAATTCTGGAATTAAACCATATCTAACCAAGTCCTCTGGTTGTGCCTGATACAGTAGATTTAACTCCTCTTTTATATGATCAGCTACTTTTCGCTCACCTGTTTTAAAACCTAGTGTTTTATCCCCTAAACGCCTTTTAATTATATCTGTTAGGCCAGAAAAAGCTCCACCACAAATAAACAATATATTCGAAGTATCTATTTGAATATATTCTTGTTGTGGATGTTTTCTACCACCTTGTGGTGGAATATTAGCCACCGTACCTTCAATAATTTTCAACAATGCTTGTTGAACACCTTCACCAGATACATCCCTTGTAATAGATGGACTATCAGTTTTTTTAGATATTTTATCAATCTCATCAATAAATATTATTCCCCTTTCTGCGCGTTTAACATCATAGTCAGCAGCTTGCAAAAGCTTTAAGACGACATTTTCAACATCTTCTCCTACGTAACCAGCCTCTGTTAAAGTTGTAGCATCTGCTATTGCAAAGGGCACATTTAAAATATATGCCAAAGTCTTGGCTAATAGTGTCTTCCCCGTGCCTGTAGGGCCAAGCATAAGAATGTTAGATTTTTCTATTTCAACATCTGAATTTTTTGAATAAAATATTCTCTTATAATGGTTGTGCACTGCCACTGATAATATCTTTTTTGCATATTCTTGCCCTATTACAAAATCATTTAACTTTCTATTTATCTCTTGCGGCTTATATAGTTTTATGTTGTTGTCAACCTCTTTACCTATTTCTTCATCTTTTAAAATTTCATTACACAATTCAATACATTCATCACATATATATACATTTGGACCAGCGATTAACTTTTTAACCTCTTCTTGTGTTTTACCACAAAATGAACAATATAAGTTGTCCGACTTATTTCTAGCCATTTACTACTCCTTTCGTTTAATATCCTCTTTAATAATTAATATAAACAACTTTATTTCTTATCAAGATCTTTTTTTTCTATAATGTCATCAATAATGCCATATGTTTTGGCTTCTTCTGCACTCATAAAATAATCCCTATCCACATCTTTTTCAATTTTTTCTAATGATTGACCTGTTCTCTCTGATAAAATACTATTTATAATATTCTTCATACGTATAATCTCTTTTGCATGTATCTCGATATCCTTAGCCTGCCCTTGAAATCCTCCTAATGGTTGATGTATTAATATTCTTGAATGAGGAACAGAATATCTCTTGCCCTTTGTGCCACCAGCCAATAACACAGCTGCCATGCTTGCAGCTTGACCAATGCAAATAGTTGATACATTTGGCTTAATATGGTTCATTGTGTCATATATAGCTAAACCACTCGTTATAATACCACCTGGGCTATTAATATATAAATATATATCTTTTTCGCTATCTTCCGCCTCTAAGAATAATAATTGCGCTACTACTACATTTGCTACATTGTCATCAATCCCTGTGCCTAAAAAAACAATCCTATCTTTTAGTAGTCTAGAATAAATATCATAAGACCTCTCACCTCTACCAGTTTGTTCAATAACAAAGGGTATATAGTAACTCATTATTCTTCTCCTTTTTTCTTATTATCGTCATCCTTGGGCTTTACATATCTTTGTTCAACCTTATTTACATTCAATAATAAATCTTGAATTTTATCTACTAGTATATTGTCCTTAATTCTTTGTAACACATTATTTTTCTTCCAAAGATCTTTCAGTTTATCAAGTTCCATATTTAAATTCTTTGCATACTCTTTGATTTTTTCATCAATCTCTTCTTCACTAACCTTAATATTTTCTTTTTCAGCAACCTTAAAGATTACTAATGCAGATTTTATTTGAAATTCAGCTCTTGATTTCATATTTTCTATCAATCCTTTCTTGTCTGGCAATTTATCCAGGATAGCCTCACCATAAGTTTGTTTATAATTTTCAATCATCATCTGAGCTATATTTTCAGCTTCTTTATTCACCAAAGATTCTGGAACGTCAAAGGGGTTCTCCTCTAAAATTTTATTAATTATCTTTTCTATTAAAAGATTTCTTGCTCTTTGCTTCTTATGCTCATATAGTTTCTTTTTAATATCTGCCCTCAAATCTTCTAATGTCTCAAAATTTTCGCTCACCTCTTTAGCAAAGTCATCATTAATATCTGGCAATGTTTTCTTCTTTATCTCCTTAAGTGTTACCCTATAAGTAACATTTTTGCCTGCTAATTTTTTATCTCTATGTTCATCAGGGTATTTTACAATAAACTCTTTTGTTTCGCCCTTTTTCATCCCTTTAATAGCATCATTAAAATCTCTGTTGAAATCATTATTATCTAAAATAAACTCAAAGTCCTTGCTTTCTTCCTCTTCTCCATCAATTATCTCAACCATGTCAATATTTATCATATCAAGGCTCTCAGCGCTTTCATCTTCCTGTTTTGGGCTATAGGTTGCAAACTGATTCCTTAATATTTCTAACTCTCTATCAATCTCGCTATCAACAACCTCTTCAATTTCTTCTACAAACTCAAAATCTTTATATTTTTGAATATCGCACTCTGGATACACATCAAATATTACATTAAAAGAGATACTTCTATCATCTTCAAACTTAAAATCTTTTACAGTGGGCATATTTAGTGGTGCTATACCTTTTTCTTGAACAGCTTCTTTTATTGCATTATTAATTACATTTTCTAATGTTTCACTCATAATCTTGTTATGATAATACTTTTTAACAAAATCAACGGGGGCCTTACCCTTTCTAAAACCTGGTATTTTCGCCTCCTTCCTAACCCTTTCTAGCCTATTGTCATAGGCTTCATCAAACTTGTTTGATGGAATCTGAATGCTCAACTTCTTTCTCGATTGCTTTAGATCCTCAACATCAATTTTCATAAACTATCCCTTTGTTAGTATTTAATTTTAATTTATTATAACATATTAATTTAATGCGAGTGGAGGGACTCGAACCCCCACGCCAAAAGGCACTAGATCCTAAGTCTAGCGCGTCTACCAGTTCCGCCACACTCGCATCCTACAGGTGAGTGACGGGATTTGAACCCGCGCCCACTGGAGCCACAATCCAGCGCTCTACCAACTGAGCTACACCCACCATTTGCTATGTGAAAAATAAAAATACTCATTAATTATATATTAGTCAATAATTTATTTATTATTTAAATCATTTATTTAATTTATTTATATTAAATATATAATAAATATTATAAAAAATAAAGAGCTTACTAAATTATAGCATATAAATGAAAATATCACTTATTCAACTAGATGTCAAATTGTGTGTTCCCTATAATAGTCTAAATAATATAAATATATTAATTGATAAAAAAGTTCCGGATAAAATAGATTTAATTATATTCTCAAAATCGTGGAATACAGGTCATCGTTATAGTAATATAGAATATCTAGCTGAACTAAATCATAGAGAAATAGACAAAAAACTTAAAATATTGCAATGGCAAAAAAACAAATTTATTAACAGGTTATATGATTGTTAAAATAAATAATAATATCTACAATAGAGCCTATATCGTTTTTGATTATTGTGATATTATAGCAGAACTATATAGCAAGAAGCATATCATAACAAATGATTTAGATTTAAGTGTTTTAAATACTATAAGAGAAGAATTACCACTAATTAATGATTATAAATTTTATGAGAAATAATAGAATATATTCTAAAATAATTATTAAAGAGTTTTCTAATGTCTTTTTTTCTTAAAAAATTTAAATTACCATTATTATACAAATATGTTATCTTTGAAATAATTAAACCCTTTATATTAATTTTGTTATTACTGCATATAATTATTTTTATTCATACTTCCTATGACTATTTACAAAAGGTGGCCAGCGGCGTTATTACAAAATCTGTATTATTTCCTCTTATTTTTTTTGAGAATATTATCTCCCTTGAAGTATTGATCCCTCTATCTTTTTATCTAGGCTGCATAATTATACTCAGCAGAATGGATGACAATAGCGAGCTAACAGCGATGTTATCTTCCGGTTTTAGCTCAAGAAAAATTTTTAAACCCATAATTATGCTAACTATCTCAGTGGCTATATTAAGTGCTCTACTAAGTAATTTTATTAGACCATGGTCATATAAAAATATATACCTTCTTGAACACTATGCAAAGCAGACCTTTGATATAACTAGAATAAGCAAAGGACACTTTATATCCTTTGACGATGGTAGTAAGATAATTTATGCTGATGATAAAATAAAGCCAAATATTTTAAAAGATGTTTTTCTCTATACTAAAAGCACAAAAGACGAGATTACTGACGAAATAATATATGCAAAAAAAGCATATTTAAACGAGGAGAATAATAAGCTTAAAGATTTGCTTATTCTGGAAGATGGAGCTATATATATGTTTAACTCAGGGAGTGGTAAAGAAACATTCTCAAAATTTAAGAATATCTATATTGATATAGGCAACACTAAAAGTGCACTGGAATATGAATCAAAAGCGTCGCCAACCTTTGAACTTTTAAGTAAAAATACTAACAGCAATATTGCTGAGTTAGAATGGAGATTAACAGTCCCATTTATGACTTTATTTTTAGGCTTATTATCTATAGCACTCTCAAGGTCATCCCCAAGGATCAAAAAGCGCTCGCAAAAAATAATAATAGCAATTCTAATTTATATAACATATTACAACCTTTACGATATAGTCGAGGAATGGGTAAAGGATGGTTTAATACCAGCAATACCTGGCACTTTCTGGTTAACACTTCTATTATTTATTACCTATATCTATATAAGATTTAAAACAAGTAGAGAATATCTGTATTAATGAAAATTAAATTAATTAATAAAACTATATACAAAAGTTATTTAAATATATTTTTACTGGTAACCTTTATATTATCAGCACTTTTCTCGTTTATAGTACTATCAGAGCAGCTTGATTATTTGGGAGTGGGTTATTTTAATCTAGGCCATGCAGTTATATTTGTAATATTAACCTTGCCAAACAGAATGGTTGAGTTTTCTCCTATGAGCGCAATCATTTCAACTATATTAACACTGGAAAACCTAATAAGACATCGCGAATTAATAGCCATCAAATCTTCAGGGGGTACTAATAGGTATATAATTAATATATTTTTGAAAATATCATTTATATCTTTAATTATAATCTTTTTTGCAATAGAATTTATAACTCCCATCCTTGATCAATATGCTAATAAAATTAAAGTTGCAGCTATCTCAAAAAATGAAAATCTCGTGCTCAGTGATGAGGGTTTTTGGGCAAAAGATAAAAACAAATTTGTTAATATAAAAAAAATTAAGCCAGGAAATATTCTGCAGGATATACGAATATTTAAAATCGATGGAGATACAAAAGCCCTGTCAAACATTATATATGCAGAAAGAGGCACGATTGAATCTAAAAATAGACTAATCCTAAATAATATAACAGTAAAAAGTTTTACCGAAAAAGGGATAGAGATAAATACCTACAGTGAAAAAATAATAAAGTTTGATATTGCTCTTTTTGAGAAAGAGCTCATATCAATACCAATTGAAGCTGCCTCTCTAAGTGAGCTAATGGTTCAGGTAAAGGAGCTAAAAAAAAGGGGCGAGAATTACGATTACATATTATCTGTCTTTTGGCAAAAATTAAGTATTCCCTTTGCTGTAACGGCAATGATCTTATTCTGCTTACCCTTTTTTATAAACAGATTGCCTGCAAGAGGAGAATTGGGTATTGAAATAGCCTTGGCAATATTAGGTGGTTCTCTTATATACTTCCTCAAATATATACTAGGCTACATAGTATTAATATTTAATATTGATCCATTTTTTCTTATTATGGGACCAATCTTGGCTATATTGATAATAGATTTTTTCCTACTTATCAATGTAGTTGAATAACAAATTTTATTAACTAATCCTATAATACCTTAATTACTTCAGTGTCAAATGACTTTTTTTCTATATTGTACACCTTTCTTTCTAGATCTATTTTCCATTTTTTATCGCAGTTATATAATTTATACATGTTATAGCCACCACTACGAATACCTATATTAGATTTAAATGCCATAGCAGGAGCACTGATAATTGGAATATTAGTTTCTCTATAGTTAAAATAGCTTAGATTAAAACGGTGTATATGACCATGAAGCACTAAATTAATTGAACCTGTCTCTAAAATCCTTATAAGTTCTCTACTATTTAACAAGCTTTTAGTTTTATAGATTATACCCTTTATTGGTGGGTGGTGTATTAAAAGGATATTAAAATAGCTATACTGAAGTTTTTTTAATATTAACCCTAAATGCTCCAATTGGGATTTCTTCAAATGGCCATAGGAGAAAAATGGGGGTGTTACTACTGCTGAATTTATACCTATTATTGCACAATTTCCTATTATTTTCACAAAGGGGAGATAATTTTTAGTATCAATATAGTTATTTACTGAAAAAAAATCACAAAATTCTTTATAGAATAAACTTTTACCGGCAAATGTATAAAAATCATGGTTTCCTGGAATTATTGTTATATTTTCATTAGCACCTAATGTTTGAATATAATTTCTTGCTTTTTTAAATTCACTGGCCGTACACAACTGTGTTAAATCACCAGTTATTACTATATGGTCGGGTTTTTCTAAACCTATATCCTTTTTAATCTCATCGAATATAAAATAATCAAAGAGTTTATGCTTTTTAGATTTCCAAAAACAATAACCACACAACCTTTTAGAGAATAGTTCTTTGTAGGTTATTTTGCTAACATTATTTATATGTAAATCACTTAAATGGGCTATACGTATCATTCTAAGAGTATTTATTATTAATTATTTCATAATAGATTTCATACCACCTTTTTTTAAATGCTTCAACCATTGTATCATTATTTGTAACAGCAAATATTTCGTGATTCTCATATATTGATCTATTTGACAAATTTAAACTTCCAAAACCCACAAATTGCTCATTCTTTTTTTCTATTATTATAAACTTATTGTGCATTGGATATCTTTTTGGATGTATATACCTCATATAGTTTATAGAGTATTTTTTTAGTTGCCTTTCAATCCTTTCTGGAAAACGCCTCTCAGTGTCATGGGAGATGATATCCAGTCTTACCCCCTTTCTTTTCAATTTATACAATATCCTAGCAATACCAAAAAGAGATATATGGGATACTGCTATATAAACCCTATCGCCCTTTTCTGCTGCATAAAAAAAATCTGTAACACATTTTTTTCCCGCCCATGGAAAAAAATGTATTTTAGTATCCGTATCACATATACACTTATCTTTTTTCTTAAAATTCTCAATAATGCCATGATTTATTTGCACAATATTTTTACAATGATTATAGAGGCCCTCTATTAAATGCTTTTCATCAATTTCCACTAAAAAATTGTGGCCCCTATATTGATCACCTATCAAATCAATGATTCTTTTATCATCATTATTTATTTTACTAGATGGGTTAAAACTTCCTATAAAAACGGATGTTTCAAAATCGTTTTTAAAATAATAAACTTTTTCATGAATTCTAGGCATACCACCAAATATCCCTCTGTGGGGCTTACTATGCTCTATATACTTAATCTTCACTTTGGAGCTTTCTTTTAATAGATTAAACACTTCATCATTGCAATCTTTTACCCTGGGACGTCTCTCCAATACAACTGTCACATTTGCCCCTCTTTCAGCTGCCTTTATAAGTTTATTAGCTAAATCTAAATCTCTAAAATAGTAGGTTACCCAAAAAATCTCCCCCTTTTTACCAATTAAATCAATTTTTTCAGCTAATATATTCCTTAAATAAAATGGGGGCTTGTCAGGACCTCCAAAATATACTTTCATTGGTTTATTATCTTTTTAACCAGCTCAAGATCCTCAATTTTATCAACGTCAATACAGGCTTCAGGATAGGGCATTTTTATTATGCCAACATCTGCATCTAATTTTTTAGACATTTTCTTAAATGCTTTTTTTGAGCTCAATAAGCCCATTGAAAACAAGATAAGACCCCACACTGGCATAATCATCCTTGCTATTTTTAAAGGGTTCTTTCTCATATTTTCAACTTTTCTCCAAAGCTCTATCACCTTATAACCATTTTCATTCATAACAGCAAAGAGATTGCAAAAGCAAAAAGAGATATCTCTAAATTTTAAAACTGTCCTTTTAGTATCAGGGAATTTCTCTACTACCCTATTATAATCATTAACTGCCATCAACACATCCTTTCCGCTCTTGAATGCCCCATTTAGAAAAAAATCTATCCACCCTAACTTTAATAATACGTTATCTGAAGTTGTTATAAAAACATTTTCATTATTTAATTCCTTTAAAATCGACAAAACGCTTTCAGCAGGGGATAACATCTGCTTTCTAAATTTAATTTTATTTTCTTTCTCTAGTTTTTGTAGTTGCCAAGATTCTTCCATAAGCAACGCTGGCCCAATAACATAGATGTCTTTAATTAAATTGCTCTTCAATAGGGCTTCTAATACATATAAAATCATAGGTTTATCATTTATATTGATCAGGGATTTTGCTTTTACCCCACAATATTCTAATAATTCATTTTTCTGCCCTTTCCCTATTCTTTCACCTGCTAAAACTATTGATATAAACATCAGTTTATTTATAATGATATATAAATATAAATCAAGAAAATATTAGAGGTCTGTGATGAAAATTAAATTAATAATATTATTGATAATGCTTTTTTTTGTGTCTTTTCCCTTTATCTCTGGTGCATCCTCTGGAAATATGGTTAAAGATGAGTTAATTTATACAATTAATGAGTATATAAAAAAAGCTGAGGTCTTAGATGAAGATAGTGATAATAGGTATACCTATTTTAAAAGAGCTTCAAAGCTTGCAGAGGATATAATTAAAAAATACCCTAATGATGATACGGGTTATGCCTATTTAGCCTATACGTTAGGCTCTACAATGGAACAAGCACCCTTTTATGAAAAGATAGAACTTGCAAAAAAAGTAGAAAAGGCAGCTGAAAAGGCTATAGAGATAAATGAAAACAATCATATGGCATTGTTTATTTTGGGGATGATTAATAAAGAAGCTAGCGAAATCGAGGGCTTTCAAAAAACACTAGCAAAACAGTTCCTAAATGATATTATTAAAAATGCCTCCTTTAAGAGAGCTATAGAATATTTTGAAAAAGCAGTTAACCTTGATAAAAATAATGCCCAATACCTCTATGAAATGGCAAAAACTTACGAAGAAATAGATAAAATTGAAAGAGCTAAAAATATATATAGAAAATTATTAAACCTTGAAATTACTAATAAAAAAGAGCAGAAGTATGTTGAAAGAGCAAGAAAAAGGATAGATAAACTAGAAAAATTTTCACTATTATATGAATAATATAGAAAAAAATAAATTTAAAAACTTAAAGAGATTGTTAGCATTTTTAAAACCTTATAAATTTAGACTAATTACAGCTCTATTAGCAACGCTTGTTGTCTCAGCCACCACAGGCGCAATGGCGTATATTGTTGAGCCAATAATGAATTATATTTTTGTCAACAAGGAGAGCACCTATCTATATATATTGCCTTTGGCTGTAATATTTATTTTTATTGTAAGAGGTTCCTTCCAAGTATACCAAGACTATCAGATGAAATATTGTTCACTAAAAATATTAGAAGAGATGAGGAATAGATTATACAGTAAAATAATAAGGCTACCTATTGAATTTTTCGATAGATCACAAGTTGGTTTCTTAATGTCTAGGGTGGTTAATGATGTTGAGATTATTAGAAATAGCATTCCCGTGTTGTCTCGTTTAGTGAAAAGGATATTTACAGTGTTTATATTAATAGGTGTAGCTTTTTATCAAAGTTACTTTTTAACACTTTGCTCATTAGTTGTCCTACCTTTAGTAGCCTACCCGATTTATTATATAAATAAAAAACTTAGGAAATTTTCCAATAAGAGACAATCAAAAGTAGCTGATATGTCTTCAATACTACAAGAAATATTTAGCTCAATGCTAGTAATAAAATCCTCTACATCAGAAAAGAAAGAGATTGACAAGTTTAACAAAGAAAATAAGCGTCTAAGAAAGGTTACAATGAAAAGAGAGATCTATAATTTAATAACCTCTCCTATAATGGAGCTATGTCTTGGCATTGGCTTAAGTATTGTCTTAGTATTTGGTGGTTCACTGGTTATAAATGGTGAAATGACAGCTGGTGATTTATTTTCTTTTATTACTGCCATATCGTTGGTATTTAATCCACTTACAAAAATTGGTAATGCAAATATTATGCTACAAGAAGCAATAATAGGCGCTGAAAGGGTTTTTTCTATTCTAGACTCACCAGACATTAAAGAGGAAGAATTGGGGAAAATTGAACTAAAAGAGCCTTTTAATTCTTTATCTTTTAAAAATATATATTTTACATACCCCGGCTCAAATGAGCCAGCCCTAAAAAATATAACCTTTGAGATAAAAAGGGGTGAAAAAGTTGCTATTGTTGGCCCATCAGGCTCAGGCAAAAGTACCATTGTTAAGCTAATTACCCAATTTTATAAACCAAATAAAGGAACAATCCTAATTAATGATAAGGATATTAAAAATTTCACATTAGAAAGCATAAGAAAATATGTTAGTATTGTAACCCAGGGTAGCACCCTTTTCAACACAACAATCAAGGAAAATATCACTTACGGTACTGACTGTGATGATATCAACAAAATAAGAAACGTAGCCAATGCTTCATATGCAGATAAATTTATAAGAAATTTACCAAAGGGTTATGAAACATTGATCGGTGAGCGCGGCTCAACCCTTTCAGAAGGCCAAAAACAACGCATTATTATAGCAAGAGCACTTTTAAAAGATCCTGAACTTCTTATATTAGACGAAGCTACATCAGCACTTGATAGCGAATCAGAATTTCTTGTTAGAAAAGCCTTGGAAAATCTACTAAAAAATAGAACAGCAATAATAATAGCTCATAGATTAACAACAATCTTGAATGCTAATAGGATAATTGTATTAAATAAAGGAGAAATAGTTGATAAAGGCACTCATACTGAATTATTAAATAGGTGTGACCTCTATAAAAAACTCTACAATCTCGAATTTTCCTCTAATAGCGACAATGAAAACATTAATATATTGTAAGTCTAAACAATATATAGTCTAAAATAGTCTAAAAGATTATTTTAAGTTATAATTTTATATTTATGGTTTTTTACCAAACAACAAGAGAACAGATATTATTAATAAAATATTAACTAAAAATATAATAAAAATATTTATTCCAGAAACAGCTGGTATATAACAGGTTAATAATGTCAAAAGCCCAATAAATATAGCATAATTAATCTGTGTTTTTGTATGATCAATAAGATCACATGCTCCACCCATTGACGATAATATTGTTGTATCTGATATAGGTGAGCAGTGATCCCCAAAGATTGCACCCGTTAATACAGCACTAATATTAATTATAAGGTATTCATGGGATGGATTTAAACTAAATGCCAAAGGTAC
>JAXHVM010000054.1 GCA_034189185.1 Deferribacterota bacterium | reverse complement strand
GTAAAATATAAAAAATTAATTATTAATATTAATTATGAATTATATATTTGGACCAGTGGCATCAAAAAGATTTGGAAGGTCATTAGGGGTAAATATTTTACCCCATAAGGTATGTAGTTATGATTGCGTATACTGTGAGGTTGGTAAAACTACTGTAAAAACAATTACTAGAAAGAGCTTTTTTGACGTTAATGAGATATTAAAGGATTTTAATAAAAACTATTCTAAGGTGTATAATAATTTGGATGTTATTACTATAACTGGATCAGGCGAGCCCACATTAAACGCTGACATAGGAACTATTATAAAAGAAATTAAAAAAATTGCCGCAAATCCAATTATGGTCTTAACAAATGGAAGCCTCTTATGGAACAAAGAGGTACAAAAAGATCTATATAGCGCTGATATTATCTGTGTTAGCTTAGATGCTGCTAAAGCCGATATATTTAGAAAAATAAATAAACCTGAGCCACAATTAAATTTAGAGAATATTATTAATGGTTTGATTGAATTTTCAATGTTTTATAATGGAAGGTTGCTGATTGAGTCGCTCTTTGTAAAGGATGTAAACGATTCAACAGAAAATCTATCAAGCATTGTGAATATTTTAAAGAAATGCAAATTTGATAGCCTACAGATTAACACTATTTATAGGCCTCCTTCATATATAGGTTACAATGCTCTATCAGAAAAAGAGATAAGCACCATAAAAAACTATTTTGAGAACAAAGGTATCTCAATTTTTAAAAAGAAAGATGCTATTAATAGATCCCCTTTAGATACAGATTATTTAGTAAATTATATAAAAAATACTGCCACCCTAAGGCCAATAACTATTGATGAAATATTATCTAATTTTAATGTAGAGAAAAAGATGATTGAAAAAATTATAAGAAATCTTATCCTTAATGAAGAATTATATGTTGTCAACTATGAAGGCAGAACATATTTTTTAAAAGAAAATATAGGAGGTTAGATTATTATGACAGACAATGTAAAACTTGTTAAACTAATAAGCGGGGATACAGTATTAGGTATATTTGATGAAGAAGAAGGTAAACTAAAAGATATAGCATTAGTACAAGCCATACCAAATGCAGGATCACCTTCAAACTTGCAGATAGCAATACTTCCCTTTGGCTTCCCCTATGAAGATGAGATTGGTGGCGAGATCGATATGGATAAAATACTCTATGAATATAGACGCATACCAGAAGATCTAAAAAACAAATATCTAGAGGAAAAAAGCAATATTAGAATATCAAGTAGCATGCCTAACATAGACCCAAGCAATATGAAAAATGATAATTCTTCGGGTGGGTTAATATTTTAATATAAATTATTCCCACAATTTATAAGAACAATAATTATTATAGAGTATTCCTTTGTAACTTAATTTAATATTATTTTTATTATAATTTATATAGCCTTCTTTTACCAAATTCATGATTTTACACAATATAGGTTTAAATGTTGACTGCTTACTATAGTGCTCTATGTTTAAACCCCTCAAATATCTAAGTCCAAAAATTATATCCTCCTTCAACATTTCACTACCCTTTATAACATCTATTGATTTATTATTAATAGGATCCTCCATATATTTATAAAGATTGCCAGTGTTCGCTATTCTAATGCGTTTTCCATCACAATTTATCATTGAGTGGGCTCCTACCCCGACCCCAATATAATCATCCATTAGCCAATACTTTATATTGTGTACGCTAATTGCGCTATTTTTACAGAAATTTGAAATCTCATATTGCTCATAATTATTTTTAACCAAGAGTGCTATAATATTATTCATTTGTTCACTGAAAGAATCACTAAAATAATCTAAATAATTATTATTAACACTATAGCTATAAGCAGAGATATGAGGGATATTATACATAGCAGTTAATTTAAAAGTAGAAAAAATTTTACCAGGAGGAACTAGGGGTATATTATACATTAAATCAATATTTAGCCTATTTAGTCCAAAAAATTTATCTATTAGCTCTATATTTTTTTTTGCTATCCTTGAGCTATGCAATCTCCCTAAAAAAATTAATACATCATCTTCAAAGCTTTGTACCCCCATACTTATCCTATTAACCCCATAATCAATTAATAAAAATAATAGTTCCTTACTAAAAGATTCTGGGTTTACTTCGGCTGTAAACTCCACAATATTGTTACCTATTTTTTTTTGAAGATTAGCTAAGAAATTTTGAAAAATTTTAAGTGGTATAACTGATGGAGTTCCACCGCCAATATATATTGTATCAATAAAATCATTATCAAGCCTATAATCTATCTCTAATAGAAGTCTTGATAGATAAGTGTTAATAATATTTTCATTGTATTTAGAAAAAGAGATAAAATCGCAATAGGGACATTTTTTTCTACAGAAAGGTATATGTATATATAGACCTGCCATTGGTAACTGTCATTGCCTACTTAATATTAGCTATTAGATATGTTAATAAATTACTAGATGTTCATATTCTTATATTAAATAAATTGTAAATATCATCTTTTACACTTTTCAGGCTGCCATATTTATCAACGTATTCATTTAATTTTTGGACACATTCATCTACAACATCTTCCTTTGACTTAGATATCTCAAGCTTTACACGCAGTTGCCCCAGTAATATTTTAAAGGAAAAGGATGACAGCTTTTCTTTATCAGCTTTCTCTAAAACATCAATTATTTTCTCTCTCTTTACTTGATCTAAGGCTCCCATTTTGTTATATATAATATATATTTTTTTTAATAATGAAAGTAAAAATTGTTAAACAAAGCATATTTTTAATTATTTATTTAATCACAATACTAACATGTTGTTTAAACGCTAGTGAGGCAGAGCCAAAAATTAAAGAACCTAAGCCTTCTGTGCGTCCTTATTCAAATTATTATAGGCAAGAGGAGCCAAACCCACCAAAAATTAAAGAACCCCATCCTGCCCCTATTTTGCCACCTAGTGAACATAATATAAAAGAACCTAAAGAGCCCCTTAAACCAAGAGAGGAGTTCAAACCAGTTATAGAGGAACCTAAACCAGAAGAACCCCCTGAGCCCCCACCACCATATATAGCTAAACCACACCTTAAAAAACCAAGAGAACCTTCTCCAGCTTACGTACCCCTTATCCCTGAAGCCAACTAAACACCTCATTAGTTTATTGCCAATAAATTAAATAAAATTATATTAACTTATATGCTCAAAGTTGATATAAATACCTTTCCAGATTCACCTGGGGTATATATGTTTATTGGTAAAAATGAGGAGATACTATATGTAGGTAAAGCAAAATCCTTAAAAAAAAGGATAAAATCCTACTTTGTTAATGGCAAAAATAGAACTATAAAACAAGCAAGGCTATTAGAATGCTCTGCTAATATAAAACATATTGTAACAACTACAGAATTAGAAGCTTTTTTACTTGAAGCAAACATTATAAAAACAGAAAAACCAAAATATAATGTGGTATTAAAGGACTCCAAAAGCTATCCCTACATAAAGATTACAGCTGATAAATATCCAAAAATTGAATACACAAGAAATACAAGCGATAAAAAAGCCGTCTATTATGGCCCATTTGTTAACGCAGGCTCAATTAAAGCGCTCCTCGTCGATCTTAGAAGAATATTTCCACTAAGGAATTGCAGTAATAATAAATTTAATAAAAACAAGGTATGCATAAACTATCAAATCAAAAGATGCAGTGGTCCATGCGAAGAGAAAATTTCACATAAAGACTATTTAAAAATTGTTGATGCAATTAAAAGATTTTTTAATGGACACGTAGACAGTGTTATAAGAGAGCTAAAAAAACAGCTCAATATTTACGCTGCTGATCTGCGTTTTGAGGAAGCAGCTGAAATAAGAGATAAATTAAAGACATTAGATAAGCTTTTTGAGAATCAAATTGTAATTAACGAGAATAAAAGTGAATCAATTGATGCTTTTATATTCCATGAAATTAAAGGTGTAAAAGGCCTAACAAAGGTTTTTGTAAGAAGTGGCAAAATTATAGGTGTTGAGACGGATTTTTTTGAGAATTCAATAGAGAGTGAAACCTGCGAGCAGATTATACTTCACTTTTACAAATCAACAATGCAGTTTCCTAAAAACATTGTCTACTATCCAGAGGATATAAATATCAATGAAGACCTCATTGTAAATGCTTGCAAAGAGCTTGGTGCAACAAAAATAAATATTAAAAAAAGTAATAATGATATAGTAAATTTTGCATTAAATAATGCAATGCAGCAAACAAAATTACACATTAATAAAACTATGAGGGAAAGTAACACCCTAGAAAGACTTAAGAAATATATACAGATAAATAATACCCCCTCTAAATTTGAATGTATTGATATATCTCATATATCTGGATCCTTTACTGTAGGTGTTTCAATATCATATAAAGATAATAGGTTTAATAAAAATCAATACAGAAGATATAGAATAAAAACAGCTGAAAATAATGATACAAAGTCAATTTATGAACTAATAACAAGAAAGGCAAAAAACATACAAAAAAAACTGGAAGAAAAAGCAGATGTTTATATCATTGATGGAGGGAAAGCGCAATTAAATGCTGCCTATAAAGCTTTCAAAGATAGTGGTCTTAACAATATCAATATTATTGCTATATCTAAGGGCAAAAAAAGAAAAAAACCACCTCCCAGTGATGTACATGATGAAATATTTGTATACGGTAGAAAAAATAGTTTGCCTCTTAAAAAGGATGACCCTCTATTACTATTTATTCAATCCCTTAGGGATGAAGCTCATCGATTTGCTATAAAATACAGTAGATCACTAATATTAAGAAATATAGACAATTCACCCTTAAAAAACATTGAGGGTATAGGCCCAATTAGAGCTAAAAATATATTAGAAAAATTTCCAGATATTTATATTAATAAAAATATTAGTAAAGAAAAACTAATGAATGAATGTAGGCTACCAGCTAGCATTGCAGAAAAATTAGTAAATTTTATCAATAACAATTAAAATTATGTATAGATTTTTTAACCGCCCTAATATAATATTAAATGATTATTAAAATTAATTAAAGGTTAAAAAAATGAGAAAAAAAGAATATTTCATATCTTTAAAGTTGCCTCAGAATTTAGAAAAACTTGAAGAGATAGCTTATAATTTAAGGTGGAGTTATAATAAAAAAGCACAAGAACTGTTTAAAATAATAGATCCGGAGCTTTGGGAAAAAACAAACAACTCCCCTGTTGAAATGCTAATGAATCTAACCACAGAGAAAATAGAAAAAATTAGTAAAGACCCTTTTTTCATTGCCCACCTAAATGAAGTCTATGAGGATCTTGAAAACTATAAAAAATCCCTTCGCTGGTTTTATACAAACTATAATAAAAATAATGGTTACAAAGATATTCTAGTTGCATATTTTTCAGCTGAATATGGTATACATGAATCACTCCATCTTTATTCCGGTGGCCTAGGTATATTATCTGCAGATCATTGTAAAGCAGCCTCCTACATAGGACTCCCCCTTGTAGCAGTTGGTCTATTGTATAGAAACGGATATTTTCACCAGTATTTAAACACCGATGGATGGCAACAAGAGTATTACCCTTATAATGAGTTTTATAAAATGCCCTTTAAAACAGTTAAAAATGTTGATGGCAAGGATATGATTATCACCATTGAAGCCCCCACACCCATATATGTCAAACTATGGGAATCTTATATTGGCAACATAAGGCTAATATTGTTAGACACTGATATTGAGGAAAATACGCCTGAGAACAGAGTAATAACGGGACAATTATATGGTGGGGATAGTAACCTGAGGCTTAGGCAAGAGATAGTGCTTGGTATTGGTGGTGTAAGAGCTCTAGCATCTATGCAAATTAAGCCTACAGTGTATCATATCAATGAAGGGCATCCTTCTTTTGTACTACTAGAAAGATTAAGGGTCTTAACTAGTGATCACAATCTAAATCTACAAGAGGCTATTGAGGTAGTAAAAAAAAGTTCACTTTTTACTACTCACACTCCTGTTGCTGCAGGTTTTGATGTCTTTAGCTATGAACAATTAAATAACCATATAAACCCTATTATAGGTAATAGTAACATTAAATTAGAAGATATTATGAGGCTCGGGCGATTTAATGAAAATAACCCTTCTGAACCCTTTTCAATGGCTGTTTTTGCAATAAAGCTATCTAATTATAGAAATGCTGTAAGCAAGCTCCATGGTAAGGTTTCAAGAAAAATGTTCAAACCTTTGTGGCCAAAAGCTATTGAAAAGTTTGCCCCAATAGGCCATATAGTTAATGGTGTTCATTTGGCTACATGGATCTCTGATGAATTTCAAAATTTATATAATAGATATCTTGGTGAGCGCTGGATATTACAACTTTATGATAAAAGTGTATGGGAATATACCCCAAACATCCCTGATATAGAACTATATAATGCTAGATTAAGAGTAAAAGCGCAGATGCTAGCTTTTATTAGAAAAAGGTTATGGAAGCAAGCTAAAGCAAAAGGAGCCTCTACAAGTGAATTAATAAGAATTAGAGATCTATTAGATCACAATGCAATGACCATAGGCTTTGCGCGTAGATTTGCAACATATAAAAGAGCTTATCTATTATTTATGAACGAAGAGAGGCTTTCTAAAATCCTAAACAATGAAGATATGCCAGTTCAAATTATTATTGCAGGAAAAGCCCATCCTAAAGATGAGGCAGGCAAAAATATATTAAAGCAGATTATGCATACAATAAGAAAGCCAGAGTTTAAGGATAAAATTGTATTTATTGAGGATTATGATATAGAGGTTGCCAAAAATATCGTAAAAGGCGTTGATATCTGGCTTAATACGCCAAGAAGGCCAATGGAGGCATGTGGAACAAGTGGTATGAAAGTGGCAGCTAACGGGGGCATTAATTTTTCGATTTTAGATGGATGGTGGGACCAAGCTTATGATGGAACAAATGGATGGGCAATTGGTTTCGGGGAAACCTATGATGAAGAATCATACCAAGACAGGGTGGAATCTGAAGAAATATATGACAAATTAGAGAATGAAATAGTTCCACTATTTTACTCAAAGGATAAGATTGGCATACCAAGAGAATGGATTAAAATTATAAAAAATAGCATAAAAACAATTATGCCTAATTTTAACACCGCAAGAATGTTAATTGAATATATTAATAAATATTATATTAATTTACACAAAACCTCAACAGATATGTCTTCTAACAATTATCAAAAAACAAAAGAGTTTGTCCAGTGGCTTAATACAATTAAGGACAAGTGGGCTTCATTAAAATTTATAAAAACGACAGAAGAGAGTGATACTTTTTCGTTGGGAGGCCAAATAACTTATAGAGCAACTATTGAGGTAAATGATATAAACCCTAAAGATGTGGCGGTTTATGTAATCACCGAATTTAACCCAACATTAGGCTATGAAAATGCATTATATGACGAATTAAAGCTAATAAATTCTTCAGATGGAGTAGCAGAATATGCGCTAAATAAAAGGCTAGATGCAGCAGGAAGACTAGAGGTCTCATATTTAGCATTCCCTAAACACCCCTATATACCAAATCTATTTGAATATAACTTAGTTGCCACAAATGCTTAAACCCTGTATAATATTAATATAAATATATAGGGGTGTTCTATGCAAGGAGTTATAATGGCTGGAGGTTTTGGTACAAGGATGCAACCTTTAACCTCTACACTACCAAAACCTATGTTACCTGTTCTAAATAAACCAATAATGGAACATGTTATAGAATTATTGTGTAAAGCAAATATAACAGAACTCGTTGTCCTTTTGTATTTTAAGCCAGAGGTAATCAAAAGTTATTTTGGGAACGGTAATAAATATAATGTAAAAATAAATTATGTACTGCCCGATGATGACTATGGTACAGCAGGAGCTGTAAAAAAAGCAGCTAAATATTTAAAGGACACTTTTATTGTTATTAGTGGTGATATTATTACAGATTTTGATTTATCAAAAATTATAAACTTTCACCATCAAAGAAAATCAAAGGCTACAATAACCCTTACATCTGTAGAGGATCCTCTGCAATTTGGCATTGTAATAACAGATAAAAGCGATAAGATTGTAAAATTTTTGGAAAAACCTGGCTGGGGAGAGGTATTTTCTGATACAATTAATACTGGTATATACATATTTGAGCCTGAAATTTTAGAATTAATACCCGAAAATAAAAATTACGATTTTTCTAAAAATTTATTTCCTCTAATGCAAACCAACAAAATGGATATATATGGTTATAAAGCAGTGGGATATTGGAAGGATATTGGAAATCCAAATGCATATAGAGAAGTTCACATGGATGTATTCAATAAAAAGCTCCATCTAAATCTAGAGTATTGTGGAGAAAAAGTTGAATACCCCAAGGGCATTCTATACAAAGGCAAAAAAGCTGTTTTAAATAAAGATGTGCGTATAGAAGGTATGGTAGTTATAGGTGAAAATACAATAATAAAACAAGGGACATATCTTAGAAATACAATTATTGGATCAAACTGTATCATTGAAGAGGGATGTGAAATAAGTAATTCTATCATATGGAGTGAAGTAGTCATCAAAAAATACTCTATTTTCAACAACTCAATACTTTGTAACAAAACAAGGTTTGGAAAATTTACTATGGCTAAATCTGGGTGTGTAGTAGCAGAGAATACTGAGACAGGGGACCATGTTGTTTTTGAACAAGATGTTATGATTTGGCCAAACAAAATCATTGAAGAGCACTCAATAATTAGCAGTAATTTAATTTGGGGTGATAAGTGGAAAAGAAGTATTTTTGAAGGTGGTAAAGTTTCAGCCCGCACCAACATTGAACTCTCCCCAGAAATAGCAACAAAATTAGGCTCAGCTATAGGTAGCATGCTGCCTAAAGGCAGTAAAGTCCTCTTAGGAAGAGACTACCATAGGGCAGCAAGGATGCTAAAAAGGGCTTTTATAAGCGGTTTGTTGTCTACAGGCATTAATAGCGTAGATACAAGATTGACATCTCTGCCTATACTTAGATATAACCTTGCAATACATAATGAGGTGTTTGGTGTCTACTTTAAACAATCCTCAATATATCCAACACATACAGAAATTTTGTTCTTTGATGGTAGTTCACTGCTAATTGACACAAATATGGAAAAAAGTATTGAACGAATTTTTTACAAAGAAAATTTTAGAAGGGTTTCCCACGATGAGATAGGCAATATCTATGATGTATTTAATATAGAAAATGAGTATCTTGAGCATTTTTATACTACATTAAATGCTGACCTAATAAAGGCAAAACATTTTAAGGTAGTTATAAACCTTTTAAATGGAACAACAAATGAGATCTATCCCCTTATTTTAAACCAATTAAATACTAGCTCAATTGTATTGAATGCTTATCATGATGAGTCAAAAATATCACATACTTACCATAGTATGGAAGAAGAAAAATTACAAACATCAGCCATCATTAAAACTACAAATTCAGATATAGGTTTTATCATCCATCCTCACGGTGAAAGCTTTAGTGTTATAACAGATAAAGGCGAATATATCACAGGTGATTTACTTTTGATGATTTTTATTAAAATATTAGATATGTTGAATGATAAAAAAAGAACAGTTTTTCTGCCTACGATGGCGCCCACTGTATTAGACAGCAGCCTAAAAAATATTAATATTATTAGGGGTAAATTCTATGCGCTGAAAACTGACTTTATCAGATCTTGTGATTTTATTGGCAATCTTGACAAAGAATATATCTTTCCAGAACATTCAATATCGCCGGATGCAATATATGCATCAATTAAACTACTTGAGCTACTTACATTAACAGGGAAGAGTATTTCATCAATTAAAGAAGAAATCCCCTATTATTATTTCAATCACAATATTATAGGATGCCCAATTGAAAAAAAGGGGTTCCTTATGAGAAAAATGAGCGAAGAATCAATGGATGAAAAAGCATCCTTTGTCGATGGCATTAAAATTGAGTTAACAGGAGAAAGATGGGTATTAATGGTCCCCGACCAATACTCCCCAAATATACATTTATTTATCGAGAGTAAAGATAAAAAAGATGGGGTTGAACTATTTAATGAATATAAGAATAAGATATATAAATGGTTAGGTGAAAAAAGTTGAAAACACTCTATCTAACATTTTTATGGCATATGCATCAGCCATACTACAAGGATGATTTTACAGGTTATTATGAATTGCCATGGGTTTTTTTACACGCAATAAAAGATTATTATGATATGCCAAGATATTTTGACAATCTAAGCTCATCAAAAGCTGTATTTAACTTGGTACCATCATTACTTATGCAGATAAAAGAATATGTTTCTCCACATTGCAATGATTTACTGTTAAATGCAATAAAAAAAAGTGTAGCTAAATTAAATGATCAAGAAAAAAAACAGTTAATCCCTCAGCTGTTTATGGCAAATACTGAAAATATGATAATTCCATCCCTTAGATATACTGAGCTATACAAAAAATATGAGAGAATAAGTCCTGATAAATATAGTAGCGCTTTTAACAACCAAGAATTGATTGATTTGGAAATACATTTCCTACTAGCCTGGACTGGTGTTTTTATAAGAGAAGAAGAGCCCACAATAAAAAATTTAATAGATAAAGACGCATATTATAGTGATGAAGAAAAAACAACATTGCTAAATATCTTGTTTAAGAAGATTGATAGTATAATACCCCTTTATGAAAGACTAGAAAGAGAAGGAAAAATAGAATTATCAACAACTCCATTTTATCACCCCATAATCCCTCTTTTAATAGACATTAATTCTGCTAAAGAAGTAGTGCCAAACGTTGTCTTACCTAGAAAAAACATTTCTCTGAGTTTAGATGCTGCCTGGCATATTGACGCAGGGATAAAATACTTTAAAGAAATATTTAATCTGGAGCCAAAAGGGATGTGGCCATCAGAGGGTAGCATATCAACAAAAGCAGCTGAACTATTTTCTTATTTTGGCATAAACTGGATAGCTTCAGATGAAGATGTTTTAAGTAATTCTATGAATCTCCCACTTAATCACAGTCCAAATAGAAGTATTTTATATAAAAAACATAAATTTAGAACTTCAAATGGGGATATATATATTTTTTTTCGAGATAAAAACCTAAGTGATAAGATAGGTTTCCACTTTGCTAACTTAAGAGAGGATATGGCAGTAAATATATTTTTAGATGAATTAAAAAAAATATATAATAATGTAGATTTCAACCCCCATGTATCTGTTATTTTAGATGGTGAAAATGCATGGGAGCATTATAAAAACAATGGCTTTCCCTTTCTATCTAAATTATATGAAATTTTAGAAAGTGAGAATTGGGTTAAGTTAATAACATTTTCAGATGTCATTAAAGAACAGTCTATCCCAGAAAATACAATAAATAATATAAAGAGTGGCTCTTGGATATATGGCAACCTCCTAACGTGGGTGGGGCATTATGAAAAAAATAAGGCTTGGGATCTGCTTGCTCAAACAAAAGAAAAAACAGCTGTTGTAGAAAACAATCTAACTAATGATGAAATAGATGAGCTAAAAAAGGAATTGTATATTGCAGAAGGTTCTGATTGGTTTTGGTGGTATGGAGACGACCACTTTACACCACAAGCTACTACTTTCGACAGACTTTTTAGAACGCATTTAATTAATGCACATAAAATCGCTAGAATAACTATACCACATAATTTATATGAGCCTATAAAAAAAGCTATATCTAGCGGGATAAAGAAAGAGCCAACTAGTATTGTCTCTCCTGATATAGACGGGAAGATAACGAGCTACTTTGAATGGCTTGCTGCAGGAATATTCAACCTGAAATATGATATGGGCAGTATGCAAATTGATACAAATTATTTAAAAACATTGTTTTGGGGATATGATAATAATTATTTATTTCTTAGAATAGATGGTAAAATAAAAGATATTTTAAATAAGG
>JAXHVM010000053.1 GCA_034189185.1 Deferribacterota bacterium | reverse complement strand
TATAAACCTGATGCTAAAGCTATAATAGCTGACAATGTTAAAAGGCCAAAAGATGGGACAAAAACCTCTGCAATTACTAGTGCAATACCAGCTAAAATTAAAAGCAGAGCCAAATAATTTATTGGAATTATACTGATACCAATTAAAAATAATATAATACAAGTAATGCCCAAAGCTGCAAATATAAACGTTCCTGGCATCTTAATTTCAAGGAAGATAGCCAATATCCCTGCTAATAATAGTAGTACAATAATATTTGGATCACTTAGGAAAAAGGCTATTTTTTCTAACGAGGTTGTTTTAATGGGTTTTAATTCGTATTCTTTCCCATAATTATACTTTTTATTAACAAATTTTGCCAAATCTCCTATATTATTTGTAACATAATCTACTATTCCCTTTTTTAGTGCTTCACTACTTTTTAAACTCAATGACTCTGCAACCATCTTTTTGGCTATTTCTTCATTTCGGCCTCTTTTTTCAGCTATTGCCGATATAAACGCCAACGTATCCTGAATAATTTTCTCTTTCATATCGCCTTCTATATCCTTACCAGTTAAGTTCACAGGATGGGCTGCCCCTATATTTGTTCCTTCAGCCATTGCAGCTACATGTGAAGCAAGTACTATGAATGTACCAGCTGAACCAGCCCTAGCACCTTGAGGGTACACATATGTAACTATAGGGCTTTCGGATTCTAATATTAATTGAACTATATCCCTTGTTGCATCAAGGAGCCCACCAGGAGTATCCAATTTAATTAATAAAATGCCCTTATTTTCTTCTGCTATTTTTATTGATTTCTCAATATACCTATATGTAAAATGGGTTATAGCGCCATCTATAGTTATTGTATAAAAGGTTTTAGCAAAAGATATGCTAGTGGAAAAAATACTAATAAATAATATAAATAAAATTATTCTTTTAATCATCTATAATAAGTTTAAAGAAAAAGACACCCTTTTCTTTGCCAAATTTCCTATAATATTTAGTCTCATAATAATTATCTAAATAATTAATATACATGCTATTATAAACACTCTTAAATAAACTATGTTCTAAGGTATTTTTTATATTTTCTGCATAATCCTCAAAATCTGTTACTATAAATAGATAACCCTTGGGAACAATTTTTTGCTCAATCAATTTTATAAAATCTTGATTAATTAGTCTTCTTTTATGATGTTTTCTCTTAGGCCATGGATCTGGAAAGTTAATAAATAAATTATTGATTAAATTATCTTTCAATAGTTTTATAAAAAAAAGGGCATCATAGTGAATGATGCGAACATTTTCTAGATTATTCCTCTTAATCCTTTTAACAGCCTTTATAAATACCTTCTTTACTATTTCAAAACCTAAATAGTTTTCATTTTTGTTTTTTGAGGCCATATAGGTAATAAACTCACCATTACCAATTCCAATCTCAATATTTAAAGGCTTATTATTCCCAAAAATATCTAATGTGTCTATCTCTTCATATTTAACATAAGGATCAATTTGTGACTTTATTTGATCTGATAACATATACATAGAATCAGTAAAAGCAAAGTCAAATTTTTTCTTATCTACTATATAAGTATTCATAATTTATTTACAAGCCTCATTTAATTCTTTTATAAGTTCATCAACATCAATACCATGCATTATTGCCCCCATCTCAAGAGTTTCATTTTCAATCCCTAAACATGAGGCACAACCCATATTGAATTTTTCAAAAACCTTAATACTTTTTGGACAATTCTTCAAAATCATTGCAATAGTCTGGTTTTTATCTATTTTCATTTATACCTCTAATAAAGCTTGATTTAATATGAATAATATGATAACAATTTAGACGATTTTTACAAGTTAATAATTTCTTAAAAGGAGGCAACAATGGCAAATAGATGCGATATATGTGGCAAAGGACCTAGATCAGGTAATACTATAAGTCATGCCCATAATGTTAATAAAAGAAGGTTTATGCCAAATATACACAAAATTAGGGTTTTAAATGACAACGGAAAGGTTGTGTATAAAAAAGTCTGCACGAAATGTTTAAAGGCAGGTAAAGTTGTTAAAGCATAGCTTATTTGAATAGTATTGCCTTAATATCTACTTTTCTATATAATATTATTTCTTTAACAAAATATCGTTCTTAGTATAAGCCTAGGATTTCAGAGAAGAAATTATTTTATTCAGCCAGATTTTAATTGCTGCAGCAATAGGCAGTGAAAATATCATCCCAGCAATACCAAGCAATGAACCACCTGCAAGCAATGAGAAAATTACAGCTGTTGGATGAAGCCCTAACTTATTACCAACAATTTTAGGTGTTATGTAGTTTGACTCAATTATTTGCACAACTGTAAAACCAATAACTACAAATAGGGGATGCCAAATATCAAAATATTGTAAATAAGCCAAAACTAAAGATGTGGCAAAACCAACAACAAAACCAAGATATGGTATTATTGAAAGCACTCCTGCAGACAGACCAACTATAAGTGCAGGTTTTAAGTCAACTATCAATAAAACAATTGAATAGAGCACTCCTAGAATAAGAGCAACAATTATTTGCCCTCTAAAATAACTACTTAATATCTCATCAAATTCTGATAAATATTTTCTTACATTAAAATTAGAATTCTCCTCAATTGTCTTTATAACGCTTTCTGTTACATATTTATAATCTTTTGCAAAGTAAAATATAAGTATTGGAACAATTGAGTATAAAACAATAGTAGTGATAATACTTTTAAGAGAATAGGTGATTTTTCCGAGCGCTTTATATGCTACGTTAGTTATTTCACCAGTTTTACTAGCAATTAAATCTTTAATCCTATCTGTCGATATGTCTACCCCAAAATGTGACTGAACATTATTTATCAAAAAAGACAATCTATCAATGTAGTAAGGTACATCTTTCGCAAAAGCAGACAACTCGTTATAGATTAAAGGCGTTAGCAATAGAAATAATCCAACAATAAAAGCAGTAATAAATAAAAATATAGATATAATAGAAACGCTACGGGGGATTTTATACTTTTCAGCTCCACTAATAAGCGGATCTAATAAATAAACTATAAAAAAAGCAAGGGCAAAGGGAGTTAATATGTTATTAATTTTAAATATAAAATAAGCTATTAAAAACAAGAAAAAAATAGATATAAGGGTCTTTAGTTTGATCTCCATTCTAAGTTCACTCATTTTATCTAAACATATTATTTGATTAACAGGAGAATTACATCACAAACATTAGTGCCTGTTGGTCCTGTTATAATATGCCCCCCAACTTTTTTGAAAAAGTTATATGAATCATTATTATATAAAAACTCCTCTATTGATATTCCGCACTTTTTCGCCCTCTCTAAGAGGCCTTTAGATATTATTGCACCTGCTGCATCAGTTGGACCATCTAAACCATCTGTTCCAAAAGCAGCAACATAAATTTTGTAATCAAATTCTGATAATTCATTTAATGCTGACAAAGCAAGCTCTTGATTTCTACCACCTAGGCCATTACCTTTTACAAATACTGTAGTTTCCCCTCCAAAAATATATAACCTATCTTTCATGTTTTGACTACTTACATATTCTCCAATAGAAGTTATAAATTTACCAGCCTCTGATGCTTGCCCCCTTAATGTGTTTGTTAATATCTGAGCATCTAAACCAAATTTATATGCCATATTTTTTGCAGCTATCAAGGCATCATGATTACTTCCTATTATAAAATGTTCTAATTTATTCTCTACTATTTTATCCTCATAAGTTATCAAATTTATAATATCTTTACTCAATACTTTTTCCAACGAATATTTTTTTAAAAGATTTAAAATATTTAAGCTTTCTTTTTTATAATAAAGGGGGGCTGAGCCTATAGTTTCAACTTTATCGCCTAAAACATCAGAAAGAACTAAAACTACACCACTGCAATTAATATAATTATTTAATTTTCCGCCCTTTACCGAAGATAATCTCTTTCTAATAGAGTTTAGTTCTTTTATATTTAGACCTTTTTTAAGTAAAATATTTGTGATCTCTTTTATATCCTCCAATGTTAATGGATAAACAGGCTTTTCTAATAAAGCCGATGTGCCACCACTTAATAAATATATTATGAAATCATCACTTTGTACTTTTTCTAAATATTCTAACAACCTTTCTGTTGCCTTAATAGTTTTCTCAGTTGGTAGTGGATGGCTACCAACAAGTACTGAAATATTATCTATAGATTCATAGTAATTTGAGATTATAACGCCCCCGCTAACCTTATCACCAATTAATTCTTTAATAGCTTTAGCCATAATTACTGAGGCTTTTCCACTACCTACAAGATGCACTTTTTTATATTTTGATAAATCATATGCCCTATTATTAATAGTCAAAAAATGATTTTTATAATTAATCTTCTCAAAAATTAACTTATCAGGCTTAACAGCCTCAATTGTAGAATGTACTATTTTATTTAACAACTCTAGCGGTTCCACCCTTACCCTCAACTACAATTATAAAAGGCACTTTAGGCATTTCTTCTAAATCCTTCTTTATATCATTAATATAACCCCTTATTGTTTTCTCTTCTCTAAGCCCTAAATTATATGAAATCGATAATCTCTTACCCTTTATAATATCTAATTCACTGACTAACTTTTTCATAACATAGGGCCTTTCTATAAAAACCACAGTTTCATAGGCCTTGGCAATTCTTTGAAAAAATATCCTCCTTTTGTTTTTAATTCTTGGTGGATAGCCAAAAAAACTAAAACTTTCTGCATAAAAGCCAGAAACTGATAATCCAGCAGTTATACTTGATGGCCCTGGCACAGAAATAATAGTAATATTTTCCTTATAACATAGATCTACCAAATCATATCCTGGATCAGCAACACAAGGCGCCCCCGTATCTGAAAACAAACATGATATTTTATAACTTTTAATATTGTTTAATATATTTAACTTATCAGAAACAGTTGAGTGCTCATTTAATAACATATATTTTTTGTCCCTATTCTCCAATAATGAAAAAATCTTAAAGACAGTTTTCCTTTCTTCACCAACAAATAATTCAGCTAAATTTAATATGTCCAATAAATATTTAGAAAAATAAACTCTTTTTAGATCTAAGGGCAAAGCGGCTATATAAAGCTTTGACATAACCTAATTAATACTCTCTAAGCCGCCTAAATATGGTCTCAGCACATGGGGTATCTCAACTGAACAATCTTCCCTTTGGTAGTTTTCCAATATAGCCAAAAAAGTTCTTCCAACAGCAAGACCTGAACCATTCAAGGTATGTGCATATTTTACCCTAGAGGATTCATCCCTATATCTAATAGATGCGCGTCTTGCTTGAAAATCTTTAAAATTGCTACATGATGATATCTCTTTATAACAATTTTGCCCTGGCAACCATACCTCTAAATCATAGGTTTTTGAGGCTGAAAAGCCAATATCACCACTACACAAAGTAACTACTCTATAATGCAAACCTAGTTCCTGCAACACTGATTCACTATCTATTAGAAGTTTTTCTAATTCCTCATTTGATTTATCTTCACTTACAATCTTTACCAATTCTACCTTATTAAATTGGTGTTGCCTAATTAATCCTCTAACCTCTCTACCATATGAACCAGCTTCTCTTCTAAAACAGGGAGTATAGGCAACATACTTTATTGGCAAATCACTGTATTTTAAAATTTCATTAGAGGGAATATTTGTAAGTGGCACCTCAGCAGTTGGTATTAGATATAAAGAATCTCTCTCACATTTAAAAAGCTCTTCTTCAAATTTGGGTAGTTGACCTGTCCCAATCATTGTATTTTCATTTACTAGTAAAGGTGGAAATACCTCCTTATAACCATTTTTAGAATGTAAATCTAACATAAAATTGATAAGTGCACGTTCTAATTTCGCTCCTTGATCTAAGTATAAAGCAAATCTAGACTTTGCTAATTTCGCAGCCCTATTAAAATCAACTATATTTAAATCTTCTGTTATATCCCAATGTGGCTTTGGTTTAAAAGAAAATTCTGGTTTTTCACCGTATACCTTTATAACCACATTATCATCTTCACCCTTTCCGATAGGCACATTATCATCAATAAGGTTAGGTAAATTTAGGAGCATTTCTTTAATCTCATCTTCTATGGTTTTTAATTTATCATCCAAATGTTTTATCCTGTCAGATAACTCTTTCATCTTTCTTGTTATTTCACCTAAATCCTTGCCCTCTTTCTTTAATCTACCAATCTCTTTAGATCCTGCATTTCTCTGCCTCTTAAGATCATCGGTCTCTTTTTTTAGTTCTTTTTTAATCTCTGCAAGCTCACACAATCTATTAAAATCAAAATCTATGTTGCGGGCCTTAGTCTTTTTCTTAACTAACTCAATATTATTAATCACAAAATTCAAATTAAGCATATTTTAAACCTACTATTATGATTTATTTTTTAACTCATTAAGTATATTTATTAATTCCTCTGCATACTTTTCATTACCCTTTGTATTCTCTAATAATCTATTTAGCAATCTAACAACATCCTTACTGTCACCACCATTATTTGCTAAATATTCGCTATATCTAAGTAGTGCTTTTTTATATGTCTCAGTATCTCTATAATGCTTAAAGATATACTTCAATCTATTTACCGCCGCTTTTTCATGGCCTGTTCTAAAATAAAAATTGGCAACATAAAGCTCTTTTTCAGCTAGTTTATCTCTCAACCCCTGAATATATTTATCAACATTCTTTTTTTCAGCAAACTCTGGATATTTATTCTTTAATTTCTCAAAAGCCTCAATTGCATCCCATGTAGTTTTTTGTTCTCTATCAAAGGTTTTAATCTCATTGTAATGTGACATTGCCAGGTTATATAAAACCATGGGAGCCTCTTCATGGTCAGGAAAATATTCTAGAAATTGATTATATGATGGTATTGCCTCTAAGTAATTTTCATCCTTAAAATATGCATTCCCCAAATACAACTGGGCTTTTGCTGCAACAGAAGGCGTTTCTGCATATTTAATAGCATCCTCTAACATTTCTGCAGCTAGTCTATATTTACCATCTTCATAATGCTTAATACCTTGGTTTAAGTACACCTCAGCATCACGGCCCCTAATCTCTTTAGTTCCACATCCTATGATGAGTGAACTTGTAGTAGCTATAATTATTAATAGATATATATATTTTTTTATTATTAATTTATTACGATAAAATAACATCTCTCACCTCTTAGTTATTATTATAATGGGCTGTAACAAAAATATCAGGGTAATCAAAATTATCAATAACAGCATTATAAGGCCCATAGGTTTTTAGCCTACTATCCTTATCAAACTTTATATAACACATGCCATCAATTTCAGGTGATTGCATAAGAGTTCTTCCAACAAAAATTTTTTTCTTACTATTATAATCCTCAATAAAAACCTTGGTATTAACACCTATTAGATTATTAAATTTTAATGTAGTATTTCTCATTTGTAAAGAATTTAACGCATTAATTCTTTCATTAACAACAGTTTTTTTAACCCTACCTTTCAATGAATATGCAGAAGTCCCCTCCTCAGCGTAAAAAGGAAAAACTCCAAGCCACTCTGGCTTATATCTCTCTAAAAAATCTATATTTCTTTTAAAATCATCCTCTTCTTCTCCAGGAAAACCCACTATAATAGTTGTTCTTATAGTTAACTCAGGAAGTTCTGTTCTTAGTTTTTCAAATAATAAATTTAGTCTATATGAATCAATCTTTCTATTCATTGCCTTTAATATTTTATCGCTTGTATGTTGAATTGGGACATCCAGATACTTTATAATTTTTTCATAGTCTTTTATTTGGTTAATCAATCTATCGTCTATACCATCAGGATTTACATATAACAATCTAATAAAAAACTCTTTATCAATTTTATTTAATTCTTCTAATAAATCGGTAAGCTTTTCTCTTCCGTATAGATCGATACCATACTTCGATATATCTTGAGCTATTAATATTATCTCCTTTACACCTAATAATAAAACATTTTTTACATTTTGTACTATTTTATTAATATCTAAACTTTTTAAACCACCCTTGATCATAGGTATCATACAATAGGAACATCTATTATCACATCCATCGGCTATCTTAATAAAGCTATAATATGGCAAATGGGTATGCAGATAATGTGGATTATTTAAAGATTTATGTGCATTTTTTTTATCAATACTGATTAAGTAATCAACTAATTCATTAAAACAGTTCACCCCAAATACTTTATCAATCTCTGGTATAAGATTATGAATCTCATTAATATATCTTTCTATCATACAACCAAAGGCTATCAATTTCCTGTTCTCATCCTTATATTTAGCTAACTCAAGGATTCTATCTATCGATTCTTCAACAGCTGGTTCAATAAATCCACAAGTATTTATAATCATAACATCTGATTCATCAATTCTATTGGTAATTTTAAAGTTTACCTTAGTTAATAAATTTACAAGCTCCTCAGTATCTGCACTATTTTTAAAACAACCCAATGATTCTATGTATATATTCATCTTAATTTCTCTGACTTTAATATATCTAATATTGTTGTCACATCCTTTCTTATTTGATTTGATAAAGATTGAAAATCATCAAATTTTTTTTCACCTCTAATATATCTTATTAATTCTACCTCAACAAATTGATCATAAAGATCGCCTGTAAAATCTATTATATGTGCCTCGACGCAGACAAAATTGTCATTAACAGTAGGTCTCCTGCCAATATTAATCGCAGCTGGATAATATTCTTTGTTAATTTTGACCCTTCCCGCATATACTCCAAATTTTGGCAAAACCTCATTGTCTGTTTTTATGTTTGCCGTTGGAAACCCCAAGAGCTTGCCTATACTTTTACCACTAATTACATTGCCCTCTAAACTATAAAACCTTCCAAGCATCTTATTAACTAGCTCAAGCTCCCCTTCTAACAAAAGATTCCTAATGTTTGTGCTAGAAACTAGCATATCATTAATAATTACCCTATCAACAACATCTATAACAAAACCATATCTTTTAGAAAACAACTTTAGTAGTGTAACATCGCCGCTATTTTTCTTGCCAAATCTGTAATTAAAACCGACAGCAATAAATGCCATATGTAATTTATTTAAAAGAACTTCTTCAACAAAAACATCAGAAGGCAATGAAACTACTTCGCCAAAATCAAGTATAAACATATAATCAATATTTAATTTCTCAACAAGCTCTATCTTTTTTCTCTCAGTTGTTAGAATCTTCACATCATAACCAAAATATTTTAATGGATGTGGACTAAAAGTAATCACTGCACTCTTTATATTATTATTCTTCGCATAGTTTACTGACCTTTTAATAACCTCTTGATGTGCAATATGGACACCATCAAAATTTCCAATAGAAATTGCTAAGGGTTCAATACTGTTATAATCAATCAGTCTTCTAATTATTTTCATTGTAAAAGAACATAATCAAAATAACATATATTATCAACTATATATTTTTGCTAGATTTAATAAAAAATAATTTGGCTATTTTTACTCCTCTATATAAATATTATCAACAAACAATATGTATAATGAAAATGCAAATATAATAAAAAATACTGATGCTTCAAAAATAATTTCAGATTTATTAACTGATAGCTATAAACGCTTAAATGATGTTGAAGAATATTACAAAGATTATAAAGATATTAATGTGCCTCTAATTGCTTTTATTAGTAGGTTGGGTTTATTATTGTGGGGACCATTTAATCCTGAAATTAAAAGTTCAGATGTTACATTGGGTGGAACCTACTTAAATTTAGGGCATCTTGATATATATATTGGCACAAATGCTTTAGAAAATGTTAACATACCAACAATTAAATGGCTAGATAATAGATATTAATACTACTATATATTTAGTCTTTTATAAAATAGTGGGCTAATATATTCATTTTGTGCCCAAAAATAGTTGACCACTATATTTTACACCACTTTAGCTTACTAAAACAAACTCAATTTTTTTCTAAATATTTTCCAAAAATAAAGAATTGCAAACTCTATCCCTTAATTAATCTTTACTTTTTACAATTTTAGTTATTATCTCAATACTTTCTGGATTTTCTAAACCTGTTATGTCACTTTCTATATTTCCTTTTTCAATTATTTCTCTTAATAACCTCCGCATTATTTTACCGCTAGGGGTTTTTGGCATCACTGGTACATTTAAAATATTTGCTGGCACAGCTATTTTGCTAATTTTTTCAATAATATTATTTATTATCTGCTGTTTAATTTTTTCTTCGTCATATCCTTCTTTTATAGTAACAAATATAACAGGAACAGAGCCCTTCACTACATCTGCAGTGCCCACAACTGCAGCTTCAGCTACGCCATCAACCTCTGCTGCTACACTCTCCACCTCCATTGTGCTTAATCTATGGCCAGCCACATTAATGACATCATCAGTTCGAGCCAACACCCAATAATGGCCGTCATTATCCTTTATTGCTACATCATATGTAAAATAGGCACCTTGTACTTGACTAAAATATATTTTTAAATATCCCTCATGATCCTTCCAAAGTGTCCTCACAAGCATTGGAATGGGTTTCCTCATAATTAAATTGCCAACTGTCATTGGTGGGACTGATTTACCATTCTCATCAACAATATCCATGTGAGCCCCTAAAAAATTAATACCACAAGAACCCGGTTTCATTGGTGTTAGCCAAGCAGCTCCAGCTAATGGACAACCAGCTGTTTCAGTTTGACCATAAGTATTATTAAGGTAAACATTTTTATTACATATTTTATCATATAACCACCACCATGCTTCTGGATTCAAAGGTTCTCCAACGAAAGCAATCACATCAAGCGAAGATAAGTCATAAGGCTTAGCTATGTCTTCACCAAATTTCATAAGCAGCCTTGTAGCTGTAGGAGTAGACCACCACTTACTTATCCTATATTTTTCAATAATCTTATATACCCTATCATGGGTAGGGTAATCAATTGAACCTTCATAAAAAACAGTAGTAACTCCATTAGAAAGAGCCCCTGCTACCCCCCAAATATGCATTGTGAGCCATCCAATATCAGCCATACACCAGAATATATCATCGGGATGTAAATCCAAGTGGTATTTTGCATAGACATAGTTGTTTATTACAAATGCATTCCCTGAATGAACAACCCCTTTTGGTTTTCCTGCAGTGCCGCTTGTGTAGAAAACCAAACCAGGTTCATTTGCTTCTATTAATTCTGGTTCGTAGCTACTTCCTACATTTTTCATCAAATCATCCCACCAATAGTCTCTGCCTTCTTTCATATCAACATCATTTCCCGCCCTTTTTACAACTATACATGCTTTGATCCCTGTGATATCATTGAGTATTAAATCAGCTCTTTCCTTTAGAGGTATAAGCCTACCTCTTCTATAACCACCATCAGCTGTAATAAAAACTTGGGGTTCAAAATTAATTAATCTATCTTTTAATGCATTTGGTGAAAACCCTGAAAATACAGTATTAAACAATACTCCCATACGATAACATGCTAAGATAGCAATAACAGTTTCTGCAAAATTTGGCAAATAAATAGCAACACGATCTCCTTTTTTTAGACCAAAGCTTTTTAAAACATTGCAAAATTTATTTACCTCGCAATAAAGCATTCTATAAGTATAAAATTTAGTTTCATAATTTTCTCCTTCCCATATAAGTGCAAGTTTATTCCCATAACCTCTTTCTAGATTAATATCCAACATATTATAAGCAGGGTTAGAGATACCACCAACAAAAAATTTAAAATTGGGCAATTCACCCTCTATTGTTTTCTCCCATGGATGATACCAAAATAATTCACTTGCCACATCAGCCCAAAAATCCTCTGGTCTATCCCATGACTTTTTTAACAACCTATTAAATTCTTGCAAGCTACCAATATTTGTTTTTTTCTGTTTATTTTTATCTGGAATAATAAGTTTACTTTCTTTAACCATTTTTAATTCTTCAGCTCTTATTTCACTAGACATTTTTACCTCCTAGAGAATAAAATATATTACATTATAATACTATTATAAAAATATATTATAGTCAATAGTAAAATATAG
>JAXHVM010000052.1 GCA_034189185.1 Deferribacterota bacterium | reverse complement strand
GATAATTTATCAAAATTATTATTCAACAATTTATAAAATAAATATTAGTTAAAACAAAGACTTTTAATAATAATTGTATATGATAAAATAAAATTAGAAGTGAAATATAATATAATAATATTTGGCGAAGTATTATTTGATGTTTATCCCGATAATGTAGAAAAATTGGGTGGCGCCCCATTTAATGTAGCCTGTCATCTAAAAGCCCTTGGATGTGAGCCAATATTAATAACCGCAATAGGTGATGATAAACGTGGAAAAAAAGTTAAAGATGCCATCAAAAAATGGGAACTAAAAAAATCAATAATAACAACCTACAAAAATCACCCAACAGGTGCCTGCAATGTAATAAATAATAATGGTGTCACCTCTTTTGAAATACCCGATAAACAAGCCTTTGATTTTATAAAGATAGATGATGATACATTAAAAAAACTCCCTAAAAAATCCCTTCTATATCACGGTACACTTGCTCTAAGAAGCAATGTAAATACAGAAACACTTAAAATTATTAAAAGGACAATAGATTGTTATAAATTTATAGATCTAAACCTTAGAGCACCATGGTGGAGAAAAACAGATGTTCTAAAGCTTTTAAAAGATATTCATATCCTTAAATTAAATAAAACTGAATTTATTACTCTTTTTTCTAAAGAAGTAGATAGAGTGAGCCTAAAAGAAGTAGCTCACAATTATAATTTAGATGCAATCATGCTAACAAAAGGTAGTGAAGGTGCAGAAATATATACTAAAGAGGATCTGCATTTAAAAGGTAAAAAACCTTTAGAAAAAGCTCTTGTAGATGAAGTAGGTGCAGGGGATGCTTTTTCCGCTGTAAATATCCTAGGATTATTAAATAACTGGGATTTTAATGAAATCTTAGAGAGGTCTTTAGAGCTTGCTTCTGATATCTGCACAATCAAAGGGGCACTACCAAACAATTTAAATTTCTATAAAAAATATATAGAAAAATGGGGAATTAAATGAATGTTAATAAAAAATTATATATACTAATGTTATCTATCCATGGCCTTGTAAAATCCGAAGATATTGAATTAGGGAGAGATGCTGATACAGGTGGTCAAATAAAATATGTTATAGAACTTATTAAAACCCTCTCAAAAAGAGATAAAATTAGAAA
The DNA here is from genome assembly GCA_034189185.1 of Deferribacterota bacterium. Lineage (NCBI taxonomy): Bacteria > Pseudomonadati > Deferribacterota > Deferribacterota bacterium. The sequence continues at coordinate 11,167 of JAXHVM010000052.1, read as the reverse complement.
GATAGATTTGTTTACTAGGAAAATAATAGATAAGAATGTAGATGATATATACAGCAAGGATATTGAAACAATAAATGAAAAAGCAAAAATTGTCAGAATTGAATGTGGTCCAAAAAAGTATCTTAGAAAAGAAAAATTGTGGGACTATTTAGATGAATTCTCCGATAAGATTGTTCAATATCTTAGAAAAATAAAGGATGCACCTGATGTTATCCATGGGCACTATGCAGATGCTGGTTATGTTGGCTCAAGAGTTGCAGCAATGCTAAATATACCTTTTATTTTTACAGGCCATTCTTTGGGGAGGGTAAAAAAAGAAAGACTGCTCTTAGAAAAAGGAGTAACGGAAAAGCAAATTGAAAATAAATACAATATATCAAAACGTATAGAAGCAGAAGAGATAGCCCTATCATCAGCTGAATTGATAGTAGCAAGCACAAGACAAGAGGTAAATGAACAATATAAAAGGTATGAGATGTATAGCCCGCGCAGAATGAAGGTTATACCACCAGGGGTTGATATAAGCAATTTTAGGCCACCAAAAAGAGGGGATACAACGCCACAATTTGTATCAAACGAATTATCACGTTTCCTAAAAAAATTAAGAAAGCCTTATATACTAGCAATCTCAAGGGCAGATGAGAGAAAAAACATTAAAAACCTAATTAAGGCATATGGAGAGAGCGCAAAATTACAAGAACTAGCAAACCTTGTTATAATTGCAGGTGAGCGTGATGATTATAAAAAATTAGAAAAAGGTGCAACTAAAGTAATTGAAAATATGCTGTATCTAATAGACAAATATGACTTATATGGAAAAGCAGCATACCCAAAAAAACACTCCCAAAATGATATATATGAGATATACAGACATACTGCTAAATTAAAGGGTGTATTTGTAAACCCTGCACTAACTGAACCCTTTGGTCTCACGCTAATTGAGGCAGCAGCAAGTGGATTGCCTATTGTTGCAACAAATGACGGTGGACCAATAGATATAGAGAAAAATTGTAAAAATGTTCTCCTAATAGATCCTACAAATATTAAAGAGATCGAAGAAAATATTCTAAAGATATTAGAAAATAAAAGATTATGGGCTAGACTATCAAAGAACGGTCTAAAGGGAGTTCATAAACACTACACATGGGAATCCCATGTTGATAAATATATAAGGCATATTAATTCTATTTTACGCAAGAAAAAATATATACACATATTAGAAACAGATAATCGAAAATTGCAAGCTGTTGATAGGCTAATCATATCAGATATTGATAATACACTATTAGGTGATAAAGAATCCTTAGTAAAACTTTTAGACTTGATAAATGATAAAAATTATATAGGTTTTGGTGTGGCAAGTGGTAGAACGATAAAAAGTATAATAAACGTTTTAAAAAAATGGAAGGTAATGAACCCTGATATAATAATAAGCTCAGTGGGTACTGAAATATATTATGGAAAAAAATTAATTAGGGATAGACAGTGGGATAAACATATCTCCTATAGATGGTATCCAACAAAAATTAAAGAAATTATGAGTACTATAAAAGGTATTAGAATGCAACCCCAATCTACACAACGAACACATAAGATAAGCTACTATATGAATCCAAAAATAGCGCCAACTAAAGAGGAATTATATAAAATCTTGAGAGAAAATGGGGTATATGCCAATGTTATATACTCCCATGAAAAATATATTGATATATTACCAATTAGAGCTTCTAAGGGCTACGCTATAAGGTATATATCAATTAAATGGGATATCCCTCTTGACAAAATACTGGTAGCTGGCGATTCTGGTAATGATGCTGAAATGCTAGTGGGAAACACATTAGCTGTAGTTGTTGGTAATTATAGCCCAGAAATTGAGCACTTGAAAAATGAACCACAGATATATTTTGCTAAGGAAAAATATGCTGCAGGTATTATAGAGGGAATATATTATTATAATTTTTTAGAAAAAATAAAAATAGAAGAAAGGTGGTAAATGCTGTTAAATGAACTTAATAAATTTGCAGAAAGACATCAAGAAACTGTCTATCTATTTTTTAGAGAACTTAAGAATAAAAATAGGGAGTTGTTGCTACAATCCGATGTTATTAATACTTATGAAAATTTTCTCAAAAAGGAAAATAAAGGGATTTTAAAAGAAAGCATTTTAGAAGAATTAGTATATAATACCATTGAGACAGTTATAAGAAGTAACCTCTATCTTATGAATATAAGGATTGATATAGGAAAATTTACATATCTCCAATTTGATCTCGATTCAGTTAGCTTTAAAAATATTGAAGCCTCTGAATTTCTATTCTTCAAAGAGGAATTAGCAGAAGTAGGCAAGTCAATTGATGACTGGAGCTTAGAGATAGATATTACACCCTTTAATAGGGAGTTTCCAAGATTGCTAGAGCCAAAAAACATTGGAAAAGGTGTAGAATTTCTGAATAGACATCTTGCAAGCAAACTCTTTTTTGATATGGGACAAGGCTCAAAATTACTACTAAACTTCTTAAAGGTACATAAATATAAAGATACTAAACTTATGCTTACAGATTCGATCAACTCTATTGAAGAGCTTCGCAGACAGCTTAGAAGAGCTATAAACTATTTATACAAAAAAAATGATAATGATTCCCACTCTGCTGTTAAAAGACACCTAAAATCACTTGGCTTTGAGGAAGGATGGGGAAAAAATGTGGGCAAAATAAAAGAAACTATGGAATTCCTAGTTGATATTTTAGAAGCACCTGAGCCTGGAATGGTACAGGAATTTTTAAGTAGAATACCTATGATATTTAATATAGTTATAATATCCCCCCACGGCTATTTTGCACAATCCAATGTTTTCGGAAAGCCAGATACTGGTGGGCAAGTTGTATATATCTTAAATCAGGTAAAGGCCTTAGAAGATGAATTAATAAATTCTATAGAAGAGCAAGGCCTTGATATTAAGCCAAAGATTATTGTTGTCACAAGACTTATCCCTGAGGCAGAAGGCACAACCTGCAATGAACCTGAGGAGAGAATATTTGGAACAAAATATGCAAAGATTAAGAGAATACCCTTTAGATATGAAAATGGAGAAATTGTTAAAGAGTGGATATCAAGATTTCATATATGGCCATTTATTGAAAGATTTGCCATAGATGCGGAAAAAGAAATTTTAGCCGAACTAGGGAATAAACCTGATTTTTTTATTGGAAACTATTCTGATGGCTCACTTGTAGGCTATATTTTATCTAAAAGACTTGGTATCACAAATTGTATGATAGCACATGCTTTAGAAAAAACAAAATATTTATTTTCTGACCTATACTGGAAAGACAATGAAGAGAGATATAAATTTTCCGCTCAATTTACAGCTGACCTTATAGCAATGAATACTACCGATTTTATTATCACAAGCACCTACCAAGAAATTGCAGGCTCAGATAGGTCCATTGGTCAATATGAAAGCTACCAAACTTTCACAATGCCATCCTTATATAGAGTAATTAATGGAATAGAATTGTATGATCCTAAGTTTAATATTGTTTCACCAGGACCAGATGAAAACATATACTTCCCTTATTATGAGAAAGAACATAGGCTTACTTCTTTACAAGAAGAGATAAATAAAATAATTTTCCAAGAAAACTATCCAAAAAGTAAAGGCAATTATAAAAATAAGGATAAACCAATAATATTTGCACTCTCTAGGATTGACTACATTAAAAATATACGCGGACTAGTAAGTTGGTTTGCAGAATCAAAAGAGCTTAGAGAGAATGTAAATTTACTAATAATTTCTACAAATATATTACCAGAAGAATCTAAAGATGAAGAGGAATTAAATATTATAAGGGATATTCACGAGATAATTGATAATAACAATTTAGAAGAATATATAAGATGGGTAGGTGGGATAACTGATAGAAGATTAATCGGTGAAATATATAGATGTATTGCCGATATGAAAGGAGGCTTTGTGCAACCAGCCCTTTTTGAAGCATTTGGTCTAACAGTTGTTGAGGCAATGATATCAGGGCTGCCAACATTTGCAACAAAATATGGCGGCCCCTCTGAGATTATAGAAAATAATATATCAGGATTCCATATTGATCCCAATAATATAGAAGAGTGTTCCAAACTTATTGTTAATTTTTTCAAAGGTGTTCAAAATGACACCAATAGGTGGTATAAAATCTCAGAAAATGCAATAAATAGGGTTAAGACAAAATACTCTTGGAAGATGTACGCAAAAAAACTATTGAGCTTGTCTAAGATATATGGTTTTTGGAAATATACTACTAATTTAGAGAGGCAAGAAAGTTCAAAATATTTTGATATGTTTTATGCATTAATGTTTAGAAGGCGCGCTGAAATCTCTAGCTATTAAACCACCCCTTTTTTAAAAAGTATTCATACTCAAAAGGCCAGTCATCACGCCTTTCTTTTATAACTGCCCCTATAATATCCCTAAAGTTTTTCATTTTTTCTAGCTGATCTTGGTCACTATAATCACCTTTTAATATACTCACAAATTTTTTGGCCTCTTTTCTCACATAAGCTAGAAACTCATCATTATTATCAATAAGAACCTTTGTATCTTGAATTGTCTTTTTCAACTCTGAAACAACAAAAACACCTGTCATATTAAGAAAATCTTTTAAATAATTAATTACCTCCTTTTCACCATAGCCACCACCAGAAGTTGTTACAACTACAGCTTTTTTGCCAAGAAAGCGCTGACAGTGCAACTGATGAGTGAGTCTATCAATAAAGGTTTTAAGTTGCGCTGATACTTGAAAGACATATACAGGAGATCCTATAACAAAAGCATCTGCTTCATATAAAATATCGACTAAATCATTTAGCTCATCCTTTAAAACACATCTACCTAATTTATGACAATTATCACAGCCTATACAATATTTGATGTCCCTTTCTGTTATATCAATAAACTTAGAATATACATTCTCTTCTTCTACACCCTTTAAAAAAGTTTTAATAATCTTACTTGTATTGCTCCTATCTTTTCTAGGAGAACCACTAATACCAATTACTTTCATTCTGTTAGCCTCATATGTTTTTTAAATAATTGCTCATATTCCTCTGCAGGTATAGGTTTACTAAAATAATAACCTTGATATTCATCACACCCCCATTTTTTAAGCAATTCTAGTTGCTCTTTTGTTTCAACACCCTCTGCAACTACTTTTATCCCTAAATTTTTTGAAAGTTCTATAATAGTCTTCACTATTGATGCACTCTCAGATTTTTCGTTTTCTATAGATGATACAAATGATTTGTCTATCTTAATAATATCAATTGGAAATTTTTGTATATAACTAAGGGAAGAAAAGCCTGTGCCAAAATCGTCAACCGATAATATAACATTTATCAATTTCAGATCATTCATTATTTTTAATGCATCCTCAATATTCCTCATTATTATTGATTCAGTTAATTCTAACTCAACCTGCTCTGGTTTTAAATTATTCTGTTTAATATTAAATTCAACTACTTTACTCAAATTTTTATCCTGAAATTGGATTGTTGAAACGTTAACAGATACCTTAATATTAGGTATGCCTCTTGCCTGCCACCCTCTTATTTGCCTACATGCCTCTTCTAACACCCATTGCCCAATTGGCCTAATAAGACCTGAGGTCTCAGCTATGGGGATAAATTCATTTGGTGGAATCAAGCCCTTTTCAGGAGATTGCCACCTAATTAAAGCCTCTGCTCCAATAATTTCATTAGTTTTAATAGACACTTTAGGCTGATAGTATAAAACAAATTCTTTATTTTCTATGGCTTTTTTCAACATATTTCTTATCTCAAATGACTGTTTTGACGTTAATGTCATTGCACTGTTAAAAAATTGAAAGGTGTTTCTCCCCATCTCTTTTGCAAAAAAAAGTGCTGTTTCAGCATTTCTTAAAAGACCAGTTACACTTTCTCCATCATCAGGATATATTGTAATACCAGCACTTACTGTAATATATAGCTTATAACCATCTATATTAAAGGGCTCCTTCAGTGCATCATATAGCTTATTAACAACGATATGAACAACATCTATTTGGTAAATGTCATTTAAAATAATATAAAAATCATCACTTGACAGCCTACTTATTGTATCAGTCCCTCTAATAACATTTTTTAGCCTACCAGCTATACTTTTTATAAGTTTATCACCTGTATTATATCCTAGATTATCATTGATAGATTTAAAATTATCTATATCTAAATAAATTACTCCCACTTTCTTATCATATCTCTTGGCAGCTGCTATAGCTTGAGTAAGCCTGTCAATAAATAGGGATCTATTTGGCAGACCTGTTAGTATATCATAATTTGCCAGTTCTATTATTTTATCCTCCATCTCTTTACGAGGTGATAAGTCAGTTAGAATAGCAATATAATTTTTAATTTTATTATTTTCATCTTTTATTGCATTAATTGAAACCCACTGTGTCAATATTGAACCATCTTTCTTTCTGTTTCTTATCTCTCCCTGCCAGTAGCCGGCCTCTCTTAATTGAAGCCTCATATTGTTAAAGAATTCATCTGAATACTCACTAGAACTTATAATTGATGGATTTTTGCCAATTACCTCACTCTCTGAGTAACCAAACATCTTTTCAAAGGACTCATTTGCGAGAACTATATTATTATTTTTATCAGTGATTATAATAGCTTCATTAATTTTATCTATTGTAGAATAAACTAGCTCTAGCTCCCTTTTATACTCATCTTCTTTTGTCTTAGCAATATTACTTTCTAAACTAATTGATATGTTAGTTGTTAATGTTTTTACTAGATCAAATAACTTGCTACTAAAATAATGGGTTACATCTGAATACAAAATAAACACCCCTGCTATTTGATCATTGTACATTATAGGGATACCACAAGCTGATTTTACGCCAATCTTTCTTGCTGTTTTTTTTATTGGATATGGCACCCCTGTAAAACTCTCATAATCATCTATGATTACAATATCCTTCTTTCTTAAAACATGTAATGCCAAAGTCTTAGGCTTCCCTAAATCTGTCTGGCGCTCTGCCTCCCTAACATAATCAAGATATTTCTCTATTTCTTCAAACCCTTTTCTAATATAACAAGCATTCTCACTTAATATGTCCTTATCTATAGTTAATATTCTAGCTACATATATACCGCCATATTCAACAGCAATCCTACACAGCTCCTTATATACTTTCTCTATTTGAAATTCACTTATAAGCACCTTACTAGCCTCAACAAGGGCACGGTAGAAATTATTAAGCTTAATAAGCTCTTCATTTGTTTTCTTCAATTCTGTAACATCTGTATGTGTCCCTATAATTGACAAAGGCTTACCATCTTTATCATATCTATAGACTGCCCCTCTAACAAGTATCCAAATATATGAACCGTCCTTACACCTTAATCTAATTGTATTTTCGACATTTTTGCGCCTGCCATTTTCTAAATCATCCATTATTTTTCTATGCTCTTTAACATCTTCTGGGTGAACCCTATTCCAAAATTCTTCTAATTTATCAGGAATCTCATCCTTAGAATATTTAAGCATCTCTTTCCACTTATCTGAATAAAAGACTTTATTATCTTTTATATCATACAACCAAACCCCTTCATTTGTGTTATCTAGTGCAGCCCTCCACCTCTCTTCTGAGAGTGCTAATTTTTTTTCAATAAATAATTTCTTCTTATCTATAATAGTTTTTGAATAAATATATGACAATTTATCTACTAAATCATTGAAAAGAGTTAACTTTTTATCATCGAAATAATCCTCATCTTTTGCACATAAAACCATATAATTTCTTGTACTTTCATATTTAATGGGTATGCAAGCTACCGATTTAACACCAAATTTTCTATACCTATTATCTTTTAAATTATCAACAACTACACAACTATCACTTTTATAAGCTCTGGCTAAAGTTGTATCAAAAGCTTCAACATTGATTGATACGCCCAGCTGAATAATTTTTTGGGCTGTATGCTTATTAACCGTTGAATAGGTTAAAACAACTGGTTTATGTGTCTTCTTATTTATCTTTACAATTGCAACATGATCTATATCTAAATAGTTAGTAATTTTTTTAACAACTAACTCGAATACTTTCTTTATGTTATCAAACTTAAAAATCTCTGCATTTACATCAGCTAATAATTTATATAGGTTAGTTATTTCTTCTAATTGAGATTCCTTTCTCTTTAATTCATCAATATCCAAAAAAACACCTATCGCCTTAGAGGTTGAGCCGTCTCTATTTTTCTCTAATTGTTTTACACGGTGTAAAAAATACTTATACGTTCCATCTTGGGCTTTTAACCTAATCTCATCCTTATAGCCCTCCAATTGACCACTAATTAATTTTGACCTTAATTTGCCTACCCTATCTCTATCATCTGGGTGTACTAACCCAAATAATGATGTATCTTCCTCGGGAAAATCATGATTATAATCTAATATCTCATAGAATTTATCAGATTTAATAGCTTTATTCTCGTTAAAATCAAAAACTACTATAATCTCATTTGCTACATCTAGTGCAATCCTCCAGGTCTTTTCAGCTTCAAGAACTTTATTGTTAATCTCTAAATGATAAAAAGCAAATGCTAGATCCCTTGATAATTCATCTAATAGATCAACCAATCTTTTATCAAAATAGTCTTTCTTATCTGAATAAAATGTAAGTACCCCATAACCATTATCTCCATAATAAACTGGGAATGATGCAACAGATTTAAAACCAACCTTTTTTGCTAATTTTGCCCAAGGGGCAAACATTTGATCCTCTAGTGCATTATTAATAACAACAACCCTTCTCTCTCTAAATGCAACCCCCATATTACCTCTGCCATACTCACTTTCTTTAACTGTTACCTTAAAATTTTCATAATACTCCCTGCCGGCATCATTAACAGCATAGTATTGTTTCTTCTCAAAGTCCCCCTTAGAGCTATTAAAAGCACAATAAATGCTCATCGAAAGCTCACTGCACTCAACCGCAACCCTACAAACATTTTTTTCGATCTCTTCTTTGCTGTTAGCCCTTATTATTAGCTGATTTACCTCTGATAAAGCCCTATAGAATTTGCTCATTTTCTCAAGATCTTTATTTGTTTCTGTAAGCTTTTTTATAAGGCTTTCTCTCTGCCTTTCTATTGAAATTCTATAAATAGCTAGAGCGGCATTTGCCAAGACGAGTTCTATAATCTTAACGCTTGATCCATCAAAAAAGTTTTTCTCCTTTGAAAACAGTGTTAATACACCATAAATTTGGTCCTTAAATATTAATGGAAACGCCCCAAAAGAATTATACCCTAGCCTTTCTACATCATCCATAAATACAATGTTAGGGAGCGCCTTTAATGTATCGTTAATTACAAATGTTTTCTTCTGAAAATAGGCTTTGGCAGTTAATGAGTCTTTATACTTGCCAAATACATTAGCTTCCCTTACAACCTTTTCCTGGTAAGCTAAGCCTTTTTCATCTTGAGCGTGTATGGCTAGTTTTTTTAAGCTTCCACTTTTTTCATCAACCGCAAAAATACGCGCCATATATAAACCAATATTATCAACCATAATCCTGCATATATTTTCATATATAATTTTCTCACTCTTAAAGGCGTGCATTTTATTGACTAAATCCATTAGTGATATTAATGACTTAGTAGAATTTATAAGACTCATTTAAACCTCTCTTTATGAATAACTATAACAGATTAAAAAGACAGTTGCCAATATATTTAACATATAAAATATATACAAATGTTAAATTTATTAAAAATTTGCAATATTTTTATAATTATAATATAAAATATTATGCACAAAACTTATAAATGCTATATACTTATAATTATATTATTTCTAATTATTAATTCAACGTTTAACAATAAACTCTTTTCACAAGAAACACTTATAGATAGAAATACACTATTAAGTTATCTACCAGATAATGCAACAAATTTTGTGGCAGTTAATAACTCTGCATTTGCTACGCCTTTACCATATCACAACGGAAATATTGTATTTAGATTCTACCAATTTAACAACGGGGGTTTAGGTAGTCAATCAATTGACAACCAATCAAATAATATAAATAATAGTTATGCAAGGCTTGTCCTATTAAACATAAGTGAACATATTGATAATAGCACAGCAATACCTTTTATAGATCAAATTACATCAAATGAATTGGAAAATGGTGAAAATGCTTGTGAGACAACCTATGATAATATCACAATCGACAATTATACAGCTGTATCTATTAGTGAAATCTGCAATAATAATACCTTCAATAGAATTTATCTACCTTTAATAAGTAATAACGATTATCTACTAGCAGCCTATGCCGACGGGTATGTAGATAATGCTAGCTTAGCTAATCTAATAAGTGCAACGGGCCTATCATCTTTAGAAAGTGAAGTAAGTAGATAGCAAATAATTATAATGCTATTTAAGTGCCCCAACTTGTTTAAGTATATTGGTTAACTTAGCAATCTCATTTGAGAGCATTCCATCTCTTAAAAGAAAATAGGCTATTAATACCCAGAAAAAAGTTGTAACAACAGCCTTCTCTAAGGAGACAACCTTATTTTTCTGAGTATACAATAGATAAGCACCTATTATAAATATAGGCAACATTATATGCCATCTATAATTTAATGGAGGGATAAAAGAAAAGATTATAAAAAGGGCTGTCAATATAATACCAATCCACGTTATAGGTGAAAATTCTTTCAATCTCGCTATTATACCACCACTTTTATATTGATCATCTAATGATTCATTATATCCATTACTAAAGCTATCTTTTTCTGCCATATGTATCCTCCTGCATATGAAATTTTTATATAATTATATATTACAGCAAATTTAATTTAAAGTTTAATTTTCATATATAGTTTTAAATTACACCATTTAAATTGATATCCTCCTTATTTCTAATATAATTATAATAGGGCTTTAAAATGGAACACCTTATAGGGAAGTTAACATGGAGCAAAAGGAGCTATAATTAATGCAATAGTTGCATTAAAAATTTATAATTCATATAATGAATGCATCAAAAACATAAATAAAGTAAATAAAATATTTAAGCCAAATTTAGAGAATAATAAAATATATAAAGGTTTTTATGAGCAATATGTTAAT
>JAXHVM010000051.1 GCA_034189185.1 Deferribacterota bacterium | reverse complement strand
ATAGGGAGGAATACTTTCTAAATGTTTTAGAGGACTTTAAGGTGCAGGATATAATGCTGACAGATCCTCAGGTAATAAATGAGAATATGAAATTTAGTGAGATTATAAACTACATATCCACAACTAAGCACAATTGTTTCCCCGTTGTAAATGAGGAAAATATATTAATAGGTGTACTTAAATATGAAGAGATTAGACAATTTGTGTTTGAAGAAGGACTAGTGGATATTGTTGTTGCAGGTGAATTGTGCGATAAAAAAATACCCCCAGTTGCACCAAATGACAGCATAGCTCATGCAATAAAGATAATGAGTTTCTCAAATGAAGAGATATTGCCTGTTGTTAATAATCTAAAAGAGAGAAAATTATTAGGCATAATAACAAGAAAAGATATAATTTCTTACTATAATAAAATTTCATTAGAACAAGAAAATACCGCAAGACTTGAATTTTAATCCAAAATTATTAAAATAGAAACTAGTTATAAATAGGTAATCTTTATGGATATATTATATAAATTCTCACAGATATTGTGGGGTTACCCATTAATATTACTTTTAAGTTTTGGCGGTATTTTTCTTACAATTAAACTTAACTTTTTTCAATTTAGATATTTTTTCTACATATTAAAAACTACCTTTTTTAGTATACACAAAAAACCAAAGGGTACAGGTACGGTAACACCCTTTCAAGCAATCTCTTCAACACTTGCCTGTACAGTAGGTGCTGGAAACATTATTGGCGTTCCAGCTGCTATTGTATTTGGTGGACCAGGTGCAATTTTTTGGATGTGGGTTATAGCGCTATTTGGGATGGCTACAAAATTTACGGAAGCTGCATTGGCAGTCTGTTATAGAACAAAAAATAAGAAAAATGAATATGTCGGTGGCCCTATGTATTATATGACAAGAGGCCTTAAAATGAAATGGTTAGCTATCTGGTTTTCAACTGCACTTATGATTGAGGTTATACCTAGTGTAATGATACAGGGAAACTCTATTGCAGGATCTGCCCTCTCTACCTTTAATATACCCCCTTATATAACAGGCCTTATCATTATGTTTATTGTATCTCTTGTTATAATAGGCGGAATTAAAAGAATTGGGCATTTTGCCGAAGTGATTGTCCCTTTTATGGCTATTATCTATATTGGAAGTGTAATCATAGTTTTTATAATGAGTATAGAGGAATTCCCCAAGGTTCTAGCACTAATATTTAAAAATGCCTTCACTGCAGTTGCCCCAATTGGAGGCTTTGCAGGTGCTACCCTAATAGAGGTTATAAGGTGGGGTGCTGCAAGGGGAGCTTATTCAAATGAGGCTGGGGTTGGAACTGCTCCAATAGCACATGCAACAGCCACAACAGATCATCCAACAAGACAAGGCCTATGGGCAATGGTGGGTATTTTAGTTGATACAATAATAGTATGTACAGCAACAGCATACGTCATTTTAGCATCAGACATTTGGAAAGCTGAATTTGCAAGAACTAATACATCAGGTTTAACTGCCCTTGCTTTTGAAAACTTCTTTGGCCCCTATGGTAGTCTTATTGTTACTATTTCACTAATATTTTTTGTTATCTCAACAATAATTGTTTTGTCTTGGTATGGAGAAAAACAGGCAGAATTTCTATTTGGTGATTTAGGGGCAAAAATAATAAAATATGTATATGTGATATCTGCTTTTGTTGGAGCAATTGGTGCAGCAAGATTTATATGGAATTTAATTGATCTAGCGCTTGCTATGGCAATCATACCAAATATGATTGCTCTTCTTTTATTAAGCAATAAGGCAAAGAAGCTTAAGGAAGAATTTTTTAACACGCCAAATAGATACTATTTAAATGAGAGAAAATAATCTCTTATTTGTGATCTAAGAGCTCTATTTCTAATCTATTTTTACCTATCTTTTTAACCCTTATAAACTCATTGTAGTATTTACCAAGGGAAACAACCATCCCATAGAGCATATCAGTTACATCCTTAACCTCAAGGCTTGATGAGTAAACAAGTAGATCCTCGATGGATTCACAATATAATTCCAACTTATTTCCACTGCGGGTAATATTAAATTCAGGGGGGTTTCTCATTATAACCATTTCATCAAACATCTCCCTGTGAATATTGTTTAGATCATATATAAAAGATAAAAAATCTTTATTCCTTTCGTAAAAAGACTTATAATACTTTTGCGTGAATTCTAAAACCCAATATTGACCAAATAATAGCCAAAATTCTGCTAGATGTATGTTTAATTCCTTACAGATATTTTTGAATAATTCTAATGCCTTTGTATCATCAATATATTCAGCATCATCGATCTTTTTATCTTCACTAAAAATTGTATTATCTATAACACGTTGCCATATCCTATTGCCAAAGTATTTAATTATTAATTCTTTAGTGGCATTATAGGAAAATCCTTGCATACTAAATTATAATAGATAGATAACAGGATATCAATCAAAAAGCGGGCGACGGGGATCGAACCCGCTACCTTCAGCTTGGGAAGCTGACGCTCTTCCTAATGAGCTACGCCCGCAGGTAGAATCAATTATAGTTTCTTATATTATTATGTCAATATAATTAGTATAGACTACTAATTAGTATTTTACTGCCTAAAGCATATTGCATCTATTTCAATTAATGATCCCTTAGGTAGTGCATCTACAGAAACTAATGCACGTGCAGGCCTATGGGAACCTAAATAGTCTTCATATATCTTATTTACTATATTAAAATTGTTAATATCAGTAATATATATTGTGATCTTTGCTATATCTGTTAAACCATACTTTGCAGCCTTTATAATATTAAATAGATTCCTAAGTACCTGTTCAGTTTGACCTTTAATATCTAAACTATCAATCTTGCCGCTTTTTGGATTAATGGGTATCTGTCCTGATACAAATAACATATTCCCAGTATCAACAGCCTGTGAATAAGCACCTATTGCTGCTGGCGCATCTTTTGTATTAATATATTGCAATTATTAACCCCCTATAATTTAATTGCCTCAATAATATTCCAACAGAAAAAATATCTTTTGTTAGTTTTATCAATATATCTAAAAATAATAGATTTATCCATATTAGAATTAACAATATATTTTAAATAACCCCTATTTAATAGCAAATACTTTATCTCGCTAACTGTAGCATCTTGAATTACATTTGTTTCGCTAACATAACTAAATATATTTTTAATTGCATTTAAAATATATCTATAAATATAGCCTATTTTTCTCTGCTCAAAGGCACCCATTATATCCCTACCACTGTCATCATATATCTCTGGATAGATTGCCAATATAAGTTTTCCACCTACATTCAAGGATTTATGAACTTCAATGATAAAATCATTAAAAGGTTCCATGTGTAGAATACCAGCTAAGGATATAGCTAAATCAAATTTAACACTTCTAATAGATTCTAACATATTATCATTAATATTGATTTTATATATTTGACTTAAATTCTCTACTAATTTTTTATCAAATACATACACCCTCTCATATCTAGCGTTTTTAATAAGATACATAGCAGTTATGCCATTGTTTAATGAAAGATCAAAGGCAGCTTTACTAAGACCAATAGATATATTTAAACTATCAAAAAGCTTAAAATATGTTAAATAATAATTCTCAATATCTGCATGTTTCATAACTAACTAATTTACATATAGATTTATTTAATTTATAATTAATTATAAAATATGGAAATAAAAAATCTTGGCAATATAATTAATTTGTTAAAAGAAGATCTCGAGAAAGTTGACAGTGAATTATATAAACACCTAGATTCTAAGGTAATAATGGCAAATGAGGTTGCCTCATATACCTTAAAAAGTGGTGGAAAGAGAATAAGACCTATTCTTTTAATTCTCTCCTCTAAACTACTTGATTATACAAGTAATAGAATCTATGTAATCGCATCTGTTATTGAATATATACACACTGCAACATTATTACATGACGACATCATAGACGGAGCTAAATATAGACGAGGCAGAATAAGTGCTAATAACAAATATGGCAATGACATAGTAGTACTATGTGGTGATTTCTTATATTCTAGAGCATTCATTAATCTTGTTTTAGATGGTGATAGTGATATACAGCTAATTCTAGCAAATGCTGCAAAAACAATGAGTGAAGGCGAAATTTTTCAATTAGTCAAGACAGCCAATTTTGAACTCCCAATAGAGAGCTATCTAGATATAATTTATTCTAAAACGGCTGTCCTTATGTCTGCATGTTGTGAAATTGCCTCAATTTTTGCTAAAAAAACTCACTTTAGGCCATATTTAAAAGAGCTTGGTAAAATTATTGGCTTAATATTCCAAATTAATGACGATATATTAGATTATTTCGGTGATCCATCAAAAACAGGAAAAAAGACAGGAACAGACCTAAGGGAAGGCAAAATGACACTACCCCTTCTAATTTTACGGGAAAAGGCGTCAAAAGATGATATTAACATAGTTAAGGATATATTTTATAAGGATAGGATATTTGATGAAGATTTTTTAGCTGTGGTTAGGCTTCTTAGCGGGTACAAGATTAAAGAAAAGTGCTATCAGTATGTTGAAAAATATATAGCTAAGGCTCATAATTTAATAAAAGAATTACCTGACAATATTTATAGAGAATGTTTAGAATATTTGATTAATTTTGCCGCAAAAAGGGAAGTCTAAGATGTTGAGAGAAGCAATATTCTATAAGAAGCTAAATCTAGAAAAAAATATAGTTAGGTGTGAGTTGTGCCCCCACCGTTGTGTTATAAACCCTAATAATGTTGGTAATTGCTTAATTAGAAAAAATATTGACGGAAAATTATACTTAACTACCTATGGTGAAATAACATCTATAGCAATTGATCCAATTGAAAAAAAACCCCTCTATCACTTTTTTCCCTCTAAAAATATCCTTTCCATTGGCACAACTGGATGCAATCTAAAATGTCCTTTTTGTCAAAATTGGCAAATCAGCTCAAAAAAAGCGTTTACAGAAGAGATATCCATAGAAAAGCTTGCCAATCTTGTTGTAACACATAACAGTATAGGCATTGCCTATACCTATAATGAACCATTTATATGGTATGAATTTATATTAGATGCTGCTAAAAATATGCATGATCATAATATTAAAAACGTCTTTGTTACAAATGGATGTATAAATGCTGAGCCCTTAGAAAAGCTTTTGCCTTATATTGATGCAGCTAATGTTGATTTAAAGGCTTTCAACAATGATTTTTATAGATGGGTAAAGGGAGATCTAGAAACAACTCTGCAGACAATAGAATTATTACACAAAAATAATAAACATTTGGAGTTAACTAACTTAGTAATACCTACTAAAAACGACAATCCTGATGAATTCTATGAGATGTGTAAGTGGATTAGCTCTCTATCAAAAGATATACCCCTACATATTTCAAGATACTTCCCTAACCATAAACTATCAATTCCACCTACACCTATATCTACTCTTAAGAATTTCTATAATATAGCCAAAAGATGTTTAAATTATGTATATATAGGCAATGTATTGATCGATGATGCGGCTTCAACATATTGCCCCTTATGTAATTTTGAGGTTATAAAACGCTCAGGATATAACACAATAGTTAATATTAAAGATAATAAATGTCCAAAATGTGGAAATACATTACCTATTTTATTATAGTCATTGTTTTATTTTCTTGCGAAAGCAATCATTATATTACAAAAAGTTACTATAAACTGGGCACTTTAGTTGATATCACTATACCTGTTAGAGATAAAGAACTTCTTGAGGAAATTGAATCTAAACTAACCTCATTAGAAAAATTTATAAATAGCAATACAGAAAAGATTAATAGTGCACCAATTAATACAAAAATATATGTAGATAAAGCCTTTATAGAGTTATTGAAGGAGGCTAAATATTTTTACAATCTCACAAGAGGACACTTTGATATAACAATCTATACCATAACATCACTCTATGGTTTTCCAGAGGGACCATATAAAATACCAGATATAGAAGATTTAACAGCTGCAAAAAAGATAAGCACATTAAAAAATCTTACTATAAAGGATAATTATATTATAAAAAAAGAAAATATATTAATAGATACAAGCTCTTATACAAAAGGATATATTGTAGATAGGTTAAAAGATTTTCTAAAAGAAAAAAATATTAATAGCGCTTTAATAAATGCTGGTGGTGATATTTATGCGATAGGAAGTAAAGGCAATAGAAAATGGAGAATTGCTATAGAAAATCCATATGACAACAAAAAGTTCCTAAGCATTATAAATTTAGAAAATAAAGCTATCGCTACTAGTGGAGATTATAGACGATTTTTTTACAAAAATGGTAGAAAAATAAACCATATATTTGATGGTATAACAAAAGAAAGTTGTGATAATTATAAAAGCTTATCTGTTATTGCAAAAAGTACAAAATATGCCGATGGATTAGCTACAGCATTCTATTTACTACCATTATATCAAATTGGCATTTTATGCAAAAAAACCAATTCCTCAGTTTTAGTCTACACAATGGATAATAAAACATATAAGTTCTGCGGATTTCAGCATTTTGAAAAAATACATTAAAATATTTACCCTTACCGATATTATAATTATTATAATTCTCTGTCTTCTATCGCTAACACCCTTCTTATATATATCTCATATAAAATATAACAAACCGACATACCTTAAAGTTACCATAGATGATAGAATTATTAGATATAACCTTGATAATAAAATAATTAATTTAGACAAATATAACAAAAATATGACCATAGAAGTAAAAAATAGAAAAGCTAGAATTGTTAAATCTGACTGCCCGCTTAAATTGTGTGTAAAAAGAGGTTGGATAGAACATTGTAGAGAATCAGCAATATGCCTTCCCAACAAAGTTGCAATACAGATAGAATGTAAGGATAGTGATATAGATGCAATCATTAGATAGTAATAAAAATATATCTATTTTGGGCATTTTGACTGCCTTTACAATAATTATAGGTTTTTTAGAAAACCTAATCCCATTGCCCTTGCCAGGTGTAAAATTGGGGCTTGCAAATATAGGAATAATGCTTTCAATATATATATTGGGTTTTAGCAAATCCATCTATATAGCATTCCTAAAATCAATTATACTATCAATCTTTACTGGTAACCTTATAATAAAATTTAGTATTAGTTTACCTGCCACAGTCGTTGCTACTACAATCATGTTTATATCCTATAAATTGCTTAAGAAAGCCACTCCTCTCTCAATTGGTGCCATTGGGGGCTTTATACATATGAATATGCAATTTTTTGTTATAAAAACACTCTACCTTAAAACCACTGCCATTATATATTTAGTTCCATACTACAGTATAATATCTGTCTTTTCAGGTATAGTTACAGGATATATCACATATAAAATTCTTAAAGTACTAGAGCAAACAATACTATCTTCATAAGTCAAAGCTTATACTAACTTATAGGCACAACTGCAAAAATGAACGAACTAAATATTGCATGGGAAATAATATTTGCAGTGATATCTTTTCTAAGATAATATTGTAAGCCCCAGAAGAAACCTGCAACTAGTGCAGATAATATTAACATCAGATTTAATGAAAATATATGAACAAAACCATAGATTAAACTACTTACAACGAGAGCCTTTTTATCACCAATGTGTTTAGTTAAACCACCCTGCAGAAATGCTCTCCAAAATAATTCCTCGCCAGGTGAGGTTATAAAAAATAACAACAAAAACACAAATAATTTATTTGTCCCCTCACCTAAACTATATATCATATTAACTTGGGCCGCCGACTGACCAACTATATAGGGTGCAACTAGATTGCCAATATAAAATATAAAATATAAAATAGCTGCAGAGATAACCCCTTCTATAAGTGATTTATAATTAATTTTTAATGAAACTTTTATAAAAAAAAGAGCAAACAAAGATACCGCAATAATAGTTATGGCTAGCTTATACCAAAAAACCCCAACATATACACCAAATGCAAAATACCACCCCAATGTAGCTAATAATACACCAATGAGCAATATAGTTATATTATTTTTTCTAAAACTAACACTATGCACAAGAGACCTCCATATAAAACAACTAATTTTGATGTTAATGCATCTGCAGCATCAGGGAAACCTTCTTTAAACTCTTTACACAACTTAATTGCAAATGGCAGAGATAAAAATATAATTAAAGCTAATAAAGAAAAAACATTAAAAATAATAAGTAATAGAGTATAAATATATGTTAAAGCAATAAAACCTATAAAAATTTTAATATTTTTATGACCGCCTTGAACCATACCTAATGTCTTGATTTTTCTATCTCTATCAAATTCAATATCCCTTGCGTTGTTTGCAAATAGCACAAGGGCTACTAGTAGCCCTTGGGGGATAGATATTAAAATTGCGTCAATAGATAATATATCTCTTTGAACAAGATAAGCTCCAGAAACCATTAACGGGCCCCATATTACAAAAACTGCTAACTCACCAGTTGCTTTATATTTTAATGATATGGGTTTACCCGTGTAAAATATACTTATTAATAGTGCTAATATACATATATAGATAATCTTGTATGAATAAAATACGGCTAAGATTACGCCACTTATAAATGCTAACACATATAAAATTATAGCCTCATATAATACCTCTCTTTTACTTAGATAGCCTTCAATGATGGGATGGGGTCTATATTTAGCTGTTGGGGCTTTAGGAGTATCAACGCTATATTTTGTATCATAATAATCATTTAATACATTTGATGCAGCGTGAACTAAAATTGTACCAATAAGGGTCAAAACTAAAGCACATATTGAAATAGAGCCATTTCTAAGAGCTAAAAGTGAACCAATTATAACAGAAATAAAACTCATTGAAAAAGACCACGGTCTTGTAGCAATAAAATAGTTTTTAATATTTTTTATATACATTGAATTACAAAATAGTTAATCTAGAATTTATTCATCAAAAATCTTCTCATACTTATCCTCTAACTTATTGACAATTTCAGCTGAACAACTATAGGAAGCTATAAAAGTATCTAAAGTCAATTTGTTAAGGGATATATCATATTTTTCTTTAGCTACATTATAATTTTTCATTGCCTCTTCATCATTAAATAGTTTTTTAAGTTTATTTTTGCCATATTTATCAACAATATGATTATAAATACAGACTGGATAATCATAATGTATCAAATCTTTAGCTTCTTCTTGAAATTCATTTTTATCTTCTTCTGAAAAATTCTCTAAATATAAAAGACTCATTAAGAGGCTCCCATCAAAGTGCTTAAACTGATCAGCAAATTTTTTAAAACCCTGTGATTCAGCTACTAGTTTTTCATAAGTCTTTTTACTTGATTCGTTACAACCTGTTAAGACAAACATTAGATTTACCATAATTAAAAAAATAAGTAATCTCTTCATAGAAACCCCCAATTATTTATTTTTTTTATTGATTATCTTATATTCTAAAAATATATAATTATCAATTAATTTTTAGCTTATTTTATGTTATTTAATTACTATATATGGCTGTGAAAATATTACATACCGCTGATTTACATATAAGAAATTTTAATGATGATAGGTATAGCACCTTAACCCATCTAATTGATATTGCAAAAAATGAGAATGTTGATTTATTTATAATAAGTGGTGATCTATTTGATAGTGGAACAAATGCTGAAAAATTAAGGGATAAATTACGTCAATTATTTAACAAATGCAGTTTTTATACATTAATTCTACCTGGCAACCATGACCAAAAATGTTATAGAGAGGGCTTATATTTTGGTGATAATGTAATAATATTAAAGGATATAAAACCCTTTATATATAAGGATATTTATCTCTGGGGAATGCCTTTTGATACATCTAATAATGATGTCATATATAAGCTGCATCTATTATCAAAGAAAATTGATCCAAATAGCACTAATATTCTAATATATCACGGTGAGCTTGTTGATGCTTTTTTTAAAAAAGATGATATAGGCGATGAAGAGGATAGAAGATATATGCCAGTTAGATTATCATATTTTAATAATCTCAATATCAACTATGTATTAGCTGGCCATTTTCACACAAAATTTGATATCCACAGATTAAATAATGGCGGCTATTTTGTATATCCAGGCTCACCAATCTCAATAACTAAAAAAGAGATTGGGATTAGAAAGGTTAACTTATTTAATGTTAATGAACCACCAAGAGAATATCCCGTTGATACACCTTATTATGAAGAGCTTCAAATAGAACTAGATCCATTTGATGAGAATAGTCCAATTAATATAATAAAAGAAAGGCTTTCAAAGGTAGGAAAAAATGCAAAGATTATACTAAAGGTGAAAGGCTACATAAATAGTAGTAAAATAAAAATTAGAGAGGATCAATTAGTAAAAGAGATTAACGAATTGCCTAATAATATAGTTGAAAAAGAGCTTGAATTTAAGGATATATCAAGAATTTTAGAACACTCACTTTTTTATTCCTTTCAAGAAAAATTAAAACAAAAGGATTATTCTGAGAATTATAAAAAAGAGCTTACAAAGCTTGCAATTAAGGCTATGATGGAAATATCATTATGATTATTGAGGAATTTTCAATCCAAAGATATGGCCCTATTAAAGGGTTAACAATTAGGGATCTACAAAAATTCAATCTTTTTTTTGGTCTAAATGAAAGTGGTAAAACACTAACAATAGATGCCATTGTTAAGTTACTAACTGGTTCAAATAAAGTAAAATATTTTGAATCAATAGATAGGGTTAGTGAAAAACCAGAAGGCTATTTAATAATTAAATGTGAAAAATCTATATCTAATAAGAATAATAGTAACATTATTAAGCTACCAGATATGGGAAGCTTAACAAAACATAAAGATTTAACAGATCATGAGTTACGCAATATCTTTATTATAAGAGATAGCGACCTAACAATAACAAAGGAAGATGAGTTTTACACTAATATCACCGATAAATTAACAGGACTTAATACTAAATATATATCAATTATTAAGGAAAAGCTTTTAAATATAGGCAAATTAACCCCTAGTGGTGAATTTAGAGATAAAAAGGGTGAAAAATTAAATAGTAGAATTAAAAATGCTAACTTACTTTTAGAAAGAGATATCAAAGAGTTAGAAAAATACTCAAGTGATAACAATCTTTTTGATATTGAAGAAAAAAAGGTTTCAAAAAAAGAAGAGCACGATGAAATTGAGCAAAAAATTAAGGAGCTTGAATATGCAAGGCTCAGAGAAATGTATGAAAAGACAAAAAAGGCTTTTGAAAGGGTTAACTATTTACTAGCAAAACTTAAAAATTTGGAGATATACAATGATAATATTATGCAGTTATGGATTGAATATGAGAAAAATATAGCCTTACTAAATGAAACAAAAGCTAAATTAATAGAAGAACTAAGGGATCATAAAAAAAAATTGGATGAAACAACTGCTATATTAGATAATTTGGGTAAAGAGATGAGGATTTTAGAAGAAAAAAAGAAGGATATAGATGATAATATAAAATTTGAAATAAAAAGTTATAATGAAGAAAAAAATAATTTTACAATAAAAAAAAGGTTAGATAGTTTTATAACTTATACTTTAATTATATCTTCAATAATTTCAGCTATCTCTATTGTTGGTATAATATTAAAAGATTCTCTAATAATACAAATACTATTAATAATATTCTTGTTAATCTCTTTTGCCTGTGGATTTTTTAAATTTAGGCTTATAAAGGAAAAGGCAAAATTAGAGACAAAATTTAATGATATAAACACAAAATTATCAAAATACAGTTTAGGCGGCAAAAAAATAGATGACATACGAGCAAATATTGAGAGATTTGATGAGATATATAGACAAAAATATGATGAAATAGGCACTCTTACAAGCAAAAAAGAGGCCTTGATAGAGTATATTAAGGCTGCAGATAAAGATATAAAAGATACTGATAATAAAATAAATAATATTAAAGAAGAGGTTGAAAAAATTAAATTTGAATATTCTTGTGATAATATAGATGATTACAAAGATAAATTAAATATAAAAAGAACCCTCGAAAAAGAGTTAGCTGAGCAAAAAAGTATTCTCAATAGCTATTTAAATAGCAGCTCAAACAATCTAGAAGAAAATTTAAAGTTTTGGGATAAAGAAATTATGAAATTAAAGAAATATAGAGATAAAGCAAAAGGGGTTAGTTATAGTGAAGAGCTAGTTTTACAGCTAAAAGCAAAAAAAGATACTCTTTTAAAACAGCTAGATAGCCTTAATGAAAAGACAAAAACATTGAATGAAAGATTAAATAACATAACGAGACAAGCAAATGATATCTTAAAGATAGAGGGTGAAGATATACTATATTGCAACTACTTAACAGATATTGAGGTGATAAAAGATAAAATTATAAAATTTATAAATAAAAATAAGGATATGAAGGAAAAGAT
>JAXHVM010000050.1 GCA_034189185.1 Deferribacterota bacterium | reverse complement strand
AGAAAATAATAAAAAATAAAGATATATATTATGCTTAATGGCTTTGGCAAATTTTTTATAATATTAGGTATTGTTTTTATTATCATTGGTTTATTTATTATCTTAAATAGTAAATTTAGCGATTACTTTAGATTCTTTAAGCTGCCAGGAGATATAATTATAAAAAAAGACAACTTTACTTTTTATTTCCCAATTGTCACTTCAATTATTATAAGTATTATTTTGACAATACTTTTAAATATATTCTTCAGAAAGTGATCAATATTTTTCTAGATTTAAAAAATTTATAGGAAGGAGAGAACTTCTATTGAAGTTCTCTCCTAACTGAAAAGCTTGCTATTCCGATTGTCTAACGATTATAACATTTGATGCTTGAGGACCTTTTGGCCCATCTATAATGTCAAATGTAACCTCGTCTCCTTCTTTTAAAGTTTTGAAACCTTTCATAGCAATTGCTGAGTAGTGAACGAATACATCAGAGCCGTTATTCCCTGTTACAAATCCATAGCCCTTTGAATCGTTAAACCACTTTACTTTCCCTTTGTTACTCATATTACACCTCATTTATTTCTTAGGCTTAAAGCCTACTTCTAAATAGCTTCTTATAATTATAATGTCAAGTAGTTTTTTTATTTTTTTATGACCAAGTGATTTTACCACCATTATATGCAACAAATGATATAATTGGAAGGTTTGCTAAGTATAATAAAAGATAAAAATATTTTATAGGCGAATCATATAACATCAAATCACCAAACACTAATCTAATCAATATAGTTGCAAAACTCGTTATAATAAATAAAATAGTAAATATAATTTTATTTCTAAAGATATTTGTCCACTTCATATTATAATTTATAATCCAACTAGCTAATCCTGCTAAAGCTGCAGGGAAAGCTGTAATAAATGCCCCTAATAGAGCATAAAGGGCAGTCAACTCAAAAGTTTTATTAATAAATATGACATGTAATGCATACATAAAAGCACTAAAATATATTAATCCCATAGGAAAATGTATAAGCATGGGATGTGGATGATACTTTCTATATAAATTCCTTAATACATCCTTATCTTTTAGCTTTTTGTTTTTTTCCTCTGCTAAATAACCAATCATTTCTAACCTTTTAAAAACCTCTTCACCATGCGGAGCTAAATTTAAATAATCAGTTAAATCTTCACCTGCATGATGCCTTGTCATATGTAACCCATTTTTCCAATGTTTACTCTTTGTAACATCATATATTTTGCCATTGTATGTTATATAAGCCTGTTTACCATCTTTTCCATTGTAATTTTTCAACTCTTCTAATTTTATTTTCTTCATAGTTCTAACCTATAAAATATTTTATTGTTATAAATTACTTAGAAAAATTTAAAATATTAATAAATTAATATCAAGTATAAATTAAAAAACTGATTAATAGTTATTTTTATCTTCTAAATATATTTTAAGAAATTTATATCAATTCTGTGTTGTAACTATAATCTATATAACTATTATTATATAAATTATCTTCAAAAGCTCTTATTTCATTAATATTTGCTTTTGTTGTGGGATTTTTTGGAGCAAATAACAAGCAACAATCTAAGCCATCACTAATTGATATATCATATGTTCCAATCTCTTTTGATAATTTAACAATCTCTTCCTTATCAAATCCTATTAATGGTCTAAAAATAGGTTTTGATACAGTCTCACTTATAGCATATATGTTATATATAGTTTGACTAGATACTTGACCCAAAGACTCACCTGTTGCTATAGCAAATGCAGCTTCACTACCGGCTATTTCCTCAGCAATTTTTGCCATAATTCTTCTTGATACTACTGTCCAATATTTTTCAGGCACATACTTACCAATAGAGATTTGAATTTTTGAATAATTAACAATACATAATTTAATCTTTTTAATGGTAATGGCTGATAAACGCATAACAATATTACGTACCTTTTGTAAGGTTTTCTCACCTGTATAGGGTGGGGTATGAAAATATATAGGTATAATATTAGCACCTCTTTTAGCCATCATAAAAGCTGCTACTGGAGAATCAATCCCAGCGGATAACATGCATACTATTTTACCTGAAGAGCCATAAGGAAGACCCCCTAATCCATTTTTCTTCTTAAAATAAATTTTAAAATGATTATTAAATACCTCAAAATATATTAATCTTTCCGGGTTTTTTACGTCTACCTTTAACTTAGAGCATTTTTCTAGTATTAACCTCCCAATACGTCTATTTAGCTCCATAGAGGTTAAATTATATGTCTTATCTACCCTTTTTGCTTTTATCTTAAAAGTTTTCACTCCTTCAAGAAGTTCAAGAATTATATTAACAGACTCATCAATATCTCTATCTATTTTATAGCCTTGATAAATTGTTTTAACACCTGGAACAAAAGCTATATCATCAATAATCTTTTCAATATTACCTGTAAAATTATCCATATGGATAATATATCTGCCCTGCTTTTCCTTATTTATATTTAGTTGGTACCTCTCTAGATAGCAATTTAGATTCTCTATTAATATATTTTCAAAATATTTCCTATTGTGACCTTTCAGAGATATTTCCCCTTCAGATAATAAAGTAAATTGTCTTTTCATATTATAAAAGTATTAACCACCTTATCAATGCTTTCGAATAATACCTCAAGATCTCTTATTGTGGTAGTTGGATGTAAAGACACCCTAATAGAAGTATCAATTATATCACTATTAAAATCCATTGATCTTAATGTTCTACTTCCCTTTGTCTTGCTACTACAAGCTGACCCACTTGAAACGTAAATCTCCATATCAGATAATGCATTTATTAAAACCTCTGAAGGTAGATTCATTGTAGAAAAATTAAATATATTATAAACCGAACAATCAGGCGAATTAATATTAAAGTTTCTTAACCTGCAATTATCTCTCAAAAAGTTATTTAGAGATTGTAAATGATTATTTTTATCATTAAAAATATTGTATGTTAATTTAGCTGCTTTAGCCATAGTATAGGCTGCATATACATTCTCAGTTCCGCTTCTTAAACCCATCTCTTGTCCACCACCCTCTAATAGAGGTTTAATTAAGTTTTTATTTTTTATATACATTGCAGCTATTCCTCTAAGACCCCCTATTTTGTGTGAAGAAAAACAAGCAAAATCTATATTTGTTAAATCAATTGGTCTTTTCGCAAATGATTGTGTTGTATCTGAAAAAATAAGTATATCTTTGTCAATCTCTTTAATTTTTTTTGAAATATTAGTTATATCATTTAGCGCACCTGTCTCATTGTTAACATGCATCAAACATATTAATTTTACATTGCCATCAATAAATTGCTCAATATCACTAAATTCAACATAGCCTTTTTTTGTCTTAATAGTCTCTCTTTTTATATCTGACATATTTATAAGTGGTTCATAAACAGCAGGATGTTCGCCCTCCCACAATATAACTTTATTTCTACCTTTATAATTTAGCCCTTTTATAATTGTATTTGAGGCTTCAGTTGCAGAGGAGAGAAATATTAAATTCTCTTTATATACACCTATTACATCAGCTAATATTGATCTTTGTTTTTCATAAAAATTCTTTGTCTCAATAGACGGTTTATACAATGAAGAGGGGTTATAAAAATATTTATTTATTACCTGGGCTATCTCCCTGGCCATACTCATATAAACTGGGTGAGTTGCCGCATAATCTAAATATATCATAATTAGTTTAATCTGTAATAGATTAGTAAATATATTATATGAAACTATAAATGTAAACAATCTATTTAATCTAGAAAATTTAAAAATTATTGAATAAATTATGTGGATTATAAGTATTTTTTATTTAAATTAATTCATATTATATTAACATAGATGATGCAGGAGGTAATAATGAATACAATTTTAATAACTGGAGCAAACAGGGGAATAGGGTTAGAAACAACGAAGATTTTTTCAAAAAATAATTGGAATGTTATAGCTTGCTGTAGAAATCCAAATGGTGAGATAGAGTTAAATATGCTTTCAAAAAATATGAACAATATAAAAATTTTAAAGCTAGATTTAGATAATTTTGATAATATTGAAAATTTAAAATATGAATTAAATAATACTAATATTGATATTTTACTAAATAATGCTGGTATCTATGGGGATCCTATTGGCCAAGAATTTGGTAAAATAAATTATGAATCCTTCAATAATGCTTTAAAAATAAATTTACTAGCGCCACTAAAATTATCTGAAACTCTTATAGATAATGTTTTAAAAAGTAATAAAAAGATAATTGCTTTTATTACATCAATGATGGGTAGCATAACATTAAATAAAAATGGGGATGAGATAATATATAGGGTTACAAAAGCTGCCGCTAATATGGCAGTAAAATGCCTTTCAAATAAGCTAAGAGACAAAAAAGTTACGGTGTTAGCTATGCACCCAGGATGGGTAAAAACAAGAATGGGAGGCCCTAATGCACCAACAACAGCAGTTGAATCAGCTAGTGGTATCTATAAAGTTTTAAGCACAATAACCTTTAAAAGTAGTGGCTTATTTATAGATTATAAGGGTGAAGTTTTGCCATGGTAAAGATACTATGAAAATAGATTATACAATTGATAGACAAACTCTTACTTTGTACCCCAGCAATATTGAACATATCTTGCATGATATTGGATCAATTAAACAGATAATAAAAAATAAAAAAATAAAAACAGTCTATCTGAATCTAAAAAATATTAATAGCTATGACGATTTTGCTGCATCAGTGGTATGTTATTTCCATAATAAAATTAAAACCTTTAATATATCATTAGAACTATTATCAGCACCTGATGACTTTAAATCATTATGTGATAATATCGAATCATTACAAATTACAAAAGATAAAGAAAGAGAAAAGGAGCAAATATTAGTATTAATTGGTAAGAAGACTTTTGAAATAATATATAAAATAATAAATCATATTGAATATATAGGTGATTTATTTGTATCACTTTTAACTATTATTATCAAACCAAAAATATTAAGAAAAAAAGAAACTATTGATCTGATGAATAAAGTTGGTGTTAATGCAATACCAATTGTTGGCTTAATAAGCTTTTTAATGGGATTAATTATGGCATTTATGTCTTCTATACAATTAAAACAATTTGGAGCAAATATATATGTTGCTAGTTTAGTTGGATTAGCTATGGCTAGAGAATTAGGCCCTATCATGACCTCTATAATAGTTGCAGGAAGAAGTGGTTCAGCGTTTGCCGCAGAATTAGGTACAATGAAAATTTCTGATGAAATTGATGCTTTAACTGTAATGGGTTTTAATATAAATAGATTTTTAGTCTTACCACGCCTTATTGCAACAATAATAGTACTACCTATACTTACTGTTTTCTCAAATTTATTTGCTAATATTGGTGGGCTATTGGTGGGAGTATTTATGTTAAACCTAACATTTCCTGCCTATATTCACCAACTATATGTTACCTTATCAGCTGGTGATATTCTACATGGCATAGTAAAAAGTGCAATTTTTGCCTTTTTAATAGCCGAAATTGGATGTTTTAGAGGGTTGACTGTTAAAAAAACAACAGATGATGTAGGAAAAGCTACAACATCTGCAGTTGTTAGTGGGATATTTTTAATCATACTTACAGATTCAATAATTGCTGTGTTATTAACCTATATTTAGATGGAAAATAATATTATAATAGAAGTAAGAAATCTTAAAATACAATTTGGTGAAAATATTATATTACAAGATGTAAATTTTACTGTAAGAAAAGGAGAGATTTTTGCAATCATTGGGGGTAGTGGTAGCGGAAAAACAGTTTTATTAAAACACTTAATTGGCCTTTTAGAATCATATAATGGCAACATATATATAGAAAGCAAAGATTTAAAAGAAATAAAAAAAGAATCCTATGATATTTTTTTAAATAAAATTGGAGTAGCTTTTCAATATGGTGCATTATTAGGCTCATTGACATTAGCAGAAAATATTATGTTACCTCTAATGGAATATAAAACAGACGATGAAGCTATTGCAAGAAGAATTGCTGCATGGAAATTATCATTAGTAGATCTTAAAGGGTTTGACAATTATTATCCTTCAGATATAAGTGGTGGTATGAAGAAGAGAGCTTCTATAGCAAGAGCTATTGCGCTAAATCCAAAAATATTATTTTTAGATGAGCCAACCTCTGGTTTAGATCCTATTACATCAACGGAGATAGACAATCTTATAAAAAGGCTCAACAAAAACCTTGGGACAACAATAATCCTGGTTACCCATGATATAGAATCTGTATTCTCCACAACTAATTCATTAATATTGCTTGATGGTTCTAAAAAAACAATAATTGCAAAGGGGCATCCTTTTGATGTATTTAATAATAATGATAGAGACGTCCAAAGGTTTTTTGAAAGGGTAAAAAAGAGTACGATTAGTTGATATTATGATAACAAAAAAAGTTAATTTTTTTGTAGGGTTATTTGTTTTAACGGGAGCATTTATATTAATTGGTGTAATTCTATGGCTATCTTCTAGCTATTTTTATAGCAAAGGCAATCTATATGTTGCATATTTTGATGAATCTGTTCAAGGTTTAGAGATTGGATCTTCCGTAAAATACAGAGGCATAAATATAGGTAGGGTAAAAAATATTGATATTGCGAAAAATTCAAGATATATAGAGGTAGTATTAGAGCTTAATAAGGATTTTACTTTAAAGAAAAACATGGTTGCCCAACTTAAAACTGTTGGGATTACAGGATTTATATATATTGAACTTGATATTATTGACAAAGAAGAAGGAGGCATCCTTATACCTGATTTTACCCCTAGATATGAAGTTATCCCTACAGTCAAATCTGATATAAGTCAAATTATGCAAAGTGTAAGCGATATAACTAAGGAATTTAAATCAATAGAATTATCTAAAATTGCAAATAATATAAATAAACTTATAAAGAGACTAGATCATACCGTAAAAGCACTATCTGTGGAACAATTTAGTAAACAATTAAATATGTCGTTATCTCAAACCGAAAAAATGCTAAAAGATTTTAACAAACTCATTAACAATATTGACGAAACTGTTGTTGCTAATAAGAAAAATATAGATAATCTCTTTAAAAAATGGGACAATACAAGTACAGAAATAAATTTACTAATTAGAGATATATCAAGTGTAATTAAAAATAATGATAAAGAGCTTAATATATTGCCAAAAAAATTGACTAATATATTAAATAAATTAGAATATATTATGTCTGACATGGATATATTGATTAATAAAATAAAAGATCAGCCTTCAATTATCTTTGCGCCACCACCAGAAAGGAGCATTTTAGATGAATAAGAAAATTATATCCCTTTTTATTCTAATAGTTATTCTATCAGGCTGCATTAAAATTACTTCAGAGCATCCTAAAGTACATTATTATATTATATCATTTATACCTGAAAAATTTGAAAAGAAGGCACTTCCAGTTAAAATAGATATAGAACCCTTCACCATCTCTCAAATATATAATACTGATAAATTTATATATAGAACGGATGAGTACGAAATTACTAAAGATTTTTATAATAGATGGATTATAAAACCAGCAAGTTTTATTACTGAATACATTAGAGATTATATCAGCTTTAACTTTATAGATGTCAATAAAATTAAACATTATGATAAATTTAAGATTAGAGGTCATATATATGAGTTTTACGCAAAAATAGATAAAGGAAGATTAGAGGCAGCGATTAATCTTAGTGTTAACCTCTATTGGTATAATAATATTATGAAAACTTACGATTTAATCTATACAAAGAATTATCGTGAAAGTACATCAACAAAAGATATAAGTGTAAAAGGTTATATAAAATCTATGGAAAAAAATATAAGTAATGTATCAAAAAGCATTTTAAATGATATATATTCTTATATCCAAAAAAAGATAACCTAATGAATATATATTTGTAATTTAATAAGCTAATAAGCTTAAAAAATATAAATGATTTCTAGTGTATTACAATATATAAAAAAAAGCACTTTAAACAAATATATAATATATGAAAAGACAATAAATTCATCAGCAGGCTCTTTTGTTTCAATTGATATCCTTAATGATAGTATCGCAAGTGAATTATTAAAAAGCAATAATATAAGCCACCTCTATTCACATCAATTTGAGGCTTATAAATTAGTTAATGATGAACATAATATATTACTGACAACTCCAACAGCATCAGGCAAAACTATTTGTTACAACCTCCCTATCTTGACAGAAACAATTAAAAATAGAAATACAAAAGCTCTATACCTATTTCCCATGAAGGCATTAGGCCATGACCAAAAAAGACAACTTGATGAATTTATTAATAATACAAAATATGGAAAAATAATCACAAGCAGTGTTATTGACGGCGATACAACTAAAACAGAGAGGAGAAAAATACTAAAAGATCCTCCTAATATAATAATATCAAATATTGATATTTTACACTATACTATTATGTCACATTTATCTGAATGGAGAGAATTTCTAAATGATGTTAAGTTTATAGTAATGGATGAAATACACGCTTATAAAGGTATTTTTGGTAGTCATGTATATAATATTTATAAACGATTTTTTAGACTTTTTAAGAATATACAGTTTATAGTGTCATCAGCAACTATAGGAAATCCTCTTGGATTTACTGAAAAATTAATTGGAAAGAAATTCACATTAATAAACAAAAATGGTGCCCCCTCAGGAAAAAAACAATTTCTTTTATTAAATCCTGATATACCCCTCTCATCTATAGCTACTTATCTAATTAGAATAAATCTTAATTCAAACATAAAGACTATTTGTTTTACTAAATCAAGGAGGGAGACCGAACAAATATATATAAACCTAATAAATAGCGATCCAACATTAAAAAATATTGTATCCTCTTACAGGGCTGGTTTTTTAGCTGAGGAAAGGAGAGAAATTGAAAGGAAATTGCAAAATGATATTCTAAAAGCAGTAATTTCAACCTCAGCTTTTGAGCTTGGAATAGATATAGGTGGTATTGATTCTACTATATTAGTTGGATACCCTGGGTCTTTAATAAATTTATGGCAAAGAGCAGGAAGATCGGGAAGAAATACAAAGGATAGCCTAATTATACTAATAGCTGGTAGAGATGCCCTTGATCAATACTACACTAAAACACCTGAAAAATTATTAAACGGCAAATTTGAAGAAATGACAGTTGATAGTGAAAATAGTGAGATAAACAAAAAACATATACATTGTGCTGCCTACGAAAAACCTATAAATATAGATGAAGAATATTACAAGTTTTTTAAAGATGACATCAACGCATTAATAGATAAAAATGAGCTTTTTTTAAATGCTGATAACACTCAAATTTTTACATTAAATAGATATCCTTACAAACACGTTGACTTAAGACAAATTGGAGATTCTTATAATATCATTTGTAATAATCTAGTTTTGGGTATGAATTCTGCAAGAAGGGTATATACTGAAATGTATAAAGGGGCTGTCTACCTACATAGAGGCTCCACATTTATTGTGCAAAAAATAGATAAATCAAGAAGAGAAATCTATGTTAAACCAGAGAATATTAATTATTACACCCTCCCCTTAGTTGAAAAAGAAACAATAATTATAAAAGTTTTTAAGGAGAAAGTAATAAAAAATCTTAAGGCTATATACTGTGAGCTAAAAGTTACTGAGACCTTAAAAGGCTATACAAAAATATCTACAAAAACAGGTGAAAAACTGCAAGAGATAGAGCTCTCATGTGAGCCAATATCCTTTAATACAAAGGGAATATCTCTCGTGTTAGATGAACATATATATGAAACACTAAAAGAAAAACACTTTAACCAGATGGGAAGCATTCATGCAGCAGAACATTCCCTTATTGCGCTTATACCAACATTTATACTATGTGATAGAAGTGATGTTGGTGGTATTTCATATCCCTATCATCCACAATTAGAAAAACCAGCCATATTTTTATATGATGGCTATCCAGGCGGAATAGGTATAAACAAAAGGATCTATGATGTAGTAGAAAACTTGATTACCCAAACTTATTATCATGTAAAAGAATGTGAGTGTTTAGAAGGTTGCCCTGCATGCATTTATTCCCCAAAATGTGGTTCAGGTAATTACCCTTTAGACAAAAAAGGATGCCTATACCTAATTGATGCTCTATTAAATAAAAAAGTAGAACATAATAAAAAATATACTGTAAATAATAGGCGTGAAAATAATAGTGGTATTATTGTCTTTGACTTAGAGACAAAATACTCAGCCGCATCAGTTGGCGGTTTTAAAAATGCTCATCTTATGGGCATATCAGTTGCAGTAGCCTATAATTTAATTACAAAAAAATATCTATATTTCAAAGAAAATGAAATAGATAAGCTTATAGATACATTAGAGAACGCAAAACTAATTATTGGCTTTAACATAATAAACTTTGATTTTAAAGTTATAACTGGATATAGATCACTGAATATAAAAAATATTCCAAAATTAGATATTTTTTTAGATATAAAAAATATAACTGGAAGGCGTTTTTCCTTAGAAAAGATTGCAACTTCAACAATAAATGCTAAAAAAAGTGGCAATGGTTTACTGGCCCTGAAATGGTATGAAGAAGGTTTGATTGATAAAATTTTAAAGTATTGCAAAAAGGATGTAGAGATAACAACCGATATATTATTATATGGTATAACAAATGGATGTGTTTTTGTTCCTGTACAAAACACATCCATTAGAGTACCTGTAAATTGGAACTACGTACATGAGTTAATAAACCTAAAAAATGTTACTAAATACTAAGTAACATTCATCTGTCTTAACTTCTTTTTATCCACTTTTTGAACGTTAGTAAGGGGTATTTTATCTACAATATATACCTTTTTTGGAACTGCATATTTTGCAACCCGCTCTCTTAGAAAGTTTAGTATCTCTTCTTCGGTTAAACTCTCTTTAAATTCCTCTTTTGGCTGTATATATACAACAACCCTTTCACTTCCTTCTCTTTCAGGATCTGGAACACCCACAGTTGCTGCCATATTAACTGCAGGATGTTCATAGAGTATATCATCCATCTCTCTTGAATATACCTTATAACCTGAAACTACAATCATATCTTTTGTTCTATCAACAACATAAAAATACCCGTCTTTATCAACATTTACAACATCCCCTGTCCTTATGAAACCATCTTCATCGATACCACTCCCCTCTTCTGGCCAATATCCAAGCATTCTCTGTGGCCCATCTAAACACATTTCAGCTCTTTTTCCTTTTACAACTTCTTCAATAGTTAATTCCTCTTCTGTAGCTACATCTAGAAATTTTACAATTGTATCGGGCATTGGAAATCCAATACATCTTCTTTTTTCTTTTTTTGAGAGTGCCTTAACCCTCCTTGTTAGTTTAAATAATATATAAAGGGTTTTAGTAAATATATATCCAAAGTTTTTTGTCCCCAATAACCTTACAAGTCTATTTAAAGTAAATCCAACACCTGGTATTGAAAACAAAATAGTATTAAATCTAACTGTTGTTTTACCGCCAAGTAGCCTATATAGAAGTGATGGGTTAAAATGGGTCACAGGGGACATCTCTGATAGACCATATCCCTCCATAACACCACTGCCTTTTTTATCCAATTCACTCTGAGCAGAAGATGGCAGTGGTGCCGAGCCTGATATACCAATAATAGAAACACCCTTCAACTCTTCCGTAGCCAATTTCATAAACTGTGTAGGAACTCCAATCTGTAGCACAGGGTGATATTTTTTAATCATGCTAGCCATTGTTTTTGTATCTCTAGGATCACTAATTAGTATCATATCTAAACCAATTAAATGCAGAGAATGTATTAAACTATGCCCATAAGAATGAAAAGCTGGAAGAGCCATTATAGCAGCTACAGCTCCCTCACTCAATATAGTTGATGCTTTCCCTAAACCCCAACTATTTTGAATTGCATTAGCATAAATATTTCTGTGGGTTAACATACAACCCTTTGGAACACCTGTGGTGCCACCAGTAAACAGTAGCGTTTCAATATCTTTTTTAACATTAAAGGTGATATTGGGGGGCTTAGGTTCATTATTAGAAATAAGTTTTAATAACCAATAGGCATTTTCTATAGGAAGCTTGCCATAATCTTGAGGAGGATTAGGGGTGTAATCATTATAATTACTAACAATAATAAACTTTAGGTTACATTCATCATTAAGCTTCTTCACACTATCAAGATAATGATCTAGGCATATGACTGCACTTGCAGAACATCTATTTAATTTATCCTTTATTTCAATAACAGGTTCAAGTTGGCTACAGGGAACATGTATTAATCCAGCACGAGAGATAGCATAGTCTGATATAATAAATTGAATACTTGTTGGCAATATTGTTGCAACTCTATCGCCCTTTTTAAGCCCCATGTTGATAGATTAGCAACAGCTTTTATCAATATGGGGCTTAAAAAGGGCGA
>JAXHVM010000049.1 GCA_034189185.1 Deferribacterota bacterium | reverse complement strand
ATTTTTTGCAGAGTGAATAAATATCCTCTGTTACCCAGGATTTATGCCTAAACTCAAAAACATTTTTAATATTATTATATTTAGTTAGTATATTTAAAAAGTCATTAAAGACCTCTATGTTTACTTTAAAGCCAGGTGGTAGCTGCCATAGTATAACTTTTAATTTTTTATCTAGTTGCGATATAACCTCAAAAAAATTCTCTAGTTCCACTTTACAGTCTCTTAATCTTTTTATGTGAGTTATAAATCTACTTGCTTTTACAGAGAATGCAAAGTTTTCAGGAGAGCGATTATACCAGCTAATAACAGTTTTTTCATTTGGCAATCTGTAAAATGTAGAATTTAGCTCTACAGTATTAAATTTAGTACAATAGTATTCAAACCATTGTCTTTGTGGTATTTTTGATGGATAGAATCTCTCTTTCCAATGTTTGTAGCTAAATCCTGAACAGCCAATATAAATATTCATAGTATTAAATTATTATGTAAAACATATTTAAGCAAGGATTATAGGATCTTCTTATTGACATTGATGCTTTTTAATTTATTATTTTAAAAGTGGTAAGCTCTAGTTAGCTTTTTAAAGTAGCGCCCTTAGCTCAATTGGACAGAGCGTCTGACTACGGATCAGAAGGTTGGGGGTTCGACTCCTCCAGGGCGCATCTTATATTTTGCCTAATTAAAATAAACTAAAAATTGGTTTTAATATCCTTAGCTCTATAGATTATTCAATTAGAAAGAAAAGATAATATTTTGTTTACAAAACTTTTTTATACTATATATTAATAATAAAATATTATTTTAGGGGGTAAGTTATGAAATCTTATGATGTTAAAATTGATGTTAAAAAGGTATTTACTTTGCAACCTGCAAGGCCAATTACTTATTTTGGTGTAACTGCAATAAATAAGATTGAAGATATAGTAAAGGATTTGCGCAATAAAGGGCATGGCAAATTTTTAGTTGTAACTGATAAGGTAGCTTATAAGGCATGTGGAGCTTGGGATGTTGTAAAACCTGTTTTAGAGAAAGAATCAGAAGGTTTTGAACACTATGATAGTGTAAGGCCTAATCCAACTTATGATAACTGTGAAGAGGCTGCACAAATTGGGTCCAAAGCAAATGCCAATGCAATTATAGCTATTGGAGGTGGGTCTGTTATTGATACGGCAAAAACTGCGGCAGTTTTAATGTTTCACCCTGGCAAAAAGGCAGTTGAATTTTATGAGAAAGGTGAAGAGATCAAAGGTGCGCTTCCAATTGTTGCAATTAACACTGCCCACGGGACAGGAAGTGAAACCGATGCTTTTGCCGTTGCTCAGTCTGATGGTCATGATAAACCTCTTATTAATTCTCCGCATATTTATCCAACATATTCAATTGATGATCCAGAGCTTACATTGACGCTACCTTTAAATCAAATTATTTCTACAAGTATTGATGCAGTTAACCACTCTACAGAAGCAGCAACAACTATCACTACAAACCCATATTCAATATCATTAGCAAAGGAAGCTATTTCTTTGGTTGCGACTTATCTACCACAGGCAATTGTGGAGCCAAAAAATATAATACCAAGATACTGGCTAATGTATGCTTCTGCTATAGCTGGGATATCTTTTGATATAGGGCTTCTACATATTACCCATTCTATGGAACATGCAATGAGCGCTCTAAATCCAGAAGTTATCCATGGCGATGGTTTAGGTATTTTACTACCAGCAATTATTAAAGAGATATACCATGCAGTGCCAGAAGTTTTGGCCAGCCTGTATCATCCTATTGTTCCAGAGTTAAAAGGCTTACCTGGTGAAGGAGATTATGCTGTTGAGAAAATTAGAAAATGGTTTAATAGTGTTGGGCAATCAACAAGTATGAAAAAATATTTCTCAGAAAACGATATACCAAAATTAGTGAAAATGACTAAAGAGTCAATGCTTGGAAAAATTTTACTCCCTTTAGCACCTATTACTGTTAACGACGA
This sequence comes from Deferribacterota bacterium, assembly GCA_034189185.1. Classification (NCBI taxonomy): domain Bacteria; kingdom Pseudomonadati; phylum Deferribacterota; species Deferribacterota bacterium. Next base: position 10,824 of record JAXHVM010000049.1, on the reverse strand, counting down.
TGTTTTAACACGTATATTTAAGGAGTCTATGCTTTAATAGATATTTATAATACTTTAAAATTTACGTTATTTATAAATGTAGATAATATTTTATTAACATTGGGATTATTAATTTCTGATGAACAGTAAAATGTTGGATATAGTAGATTAGTGTCTTTACTTATTTTGTTCTCTTTTATAGCAATTTTTGCAAGTTTTGTATTAGGGTATATGCGAATGCCCTTTGTAATTTTTAACATATCAAGGGGTAGATTCTTTATAAAATTTAGTGACTCTACAAGTGTTTCTAAATTTTCATTAGGTCCCCCAAGGAGTAAAAAACCTAATTGTTCGATTTTATTTTTATTTAGCTGCTCTGATATCTTTAAAACTTCTTCTTTTGTGTATTTTTTATTTAGTATTTTTAAGATATTGTTGCTACCACTTTCAAAGCCTAGACTTACTTGATAACATCCTGCCTTTTTTAATAGCAAAATCATTTCACTGTCAACAAATTTTGGGTATAACATGCAGTTAAATCTAATGGGCAGTTTACTCTCAATAATTTTGTTTAAAAGTTTCTTAGTGTAGTCTGTGGGTATGTTGAACGTGTTGTCCACAAAATAAAAATGTTTGTAACCTTCCTTAACCCATTTAGAAAGCCATTCAACAAATGTGTTTATATTTCTAGACCTAATAGTTGTTCCTTCAATTAGATGTGTTGAGCAGTATATACAGTTGAGAGGACAACCCTTACGCGTTTGTATTGGTAAGATTATATTATTGTTGTTTTTACTATTAATTAATTTACTATCTGGTAGTATATAGGTATCTATATTTTCTTTAAAACTGCTATAGATTATATGTTTTTTTCTAATATCTAATCTGCTTTTACTTAAATTATTTATTAGTGCCGGAAATGTTTTTTCACCTTCACCAACAATACCGAGATTAATATCAAGGTAATCAAGACATTCTTTAGGAAAAATACTAAAACCAGCACCACCTAGTATTATCACTGAAGATGTGGTTTCTTTTATTGAGTTAATATAATCTCTGATATTTGTCAGATAAAAGATTGGTTTCTCCATATCTTGATTATCAATATTTCTAATTGATACACTAATATAATCGGGCTTGCTGTGTTTTATGGTATCTTTTATTGCTATTATTGGATTAGGGCAATCAAGTAAGTCAAGAAAATCAACATCTAATCCTGCTTTTTTTGTATTTGCATAGACACAATATGCGCCAAAGGGAAGTACTGTGCCATAATTGTTTTTTTCGTTATTAACTGATATTATTAAAATCTTCATATATAAACTATATAAATAAATATAAGAAGTTGCCTTTTATTGTCTAATACTAGTTTTTGTTATTTATTAAATAAATTTGTAGTATTATAATAATAAATAATTTAGTTAGAGAGTAAAATTGAAAGTAAATATAGTAGCTTCGGGTAGCTCAGGTAATTGTTCATTTATTGAGGATGAAAATACTATTATCTTTATTGATATAGGTATTTCTATGCGAAGATTGGCGGATAAAGTAAATGTGGAGAAATTTAATAAAAAAGAGCTGTTTTTATTTATAACCCATGAACACAGTGATCATATAATAGGTCTAAAATCTTTTTTAAGAAAATTCAAACCTGTTGTTTTTACTAGCGAAGGAACGGCATCTTATTTAGAGCAAAAGGGCTATGATGTTAATAATTTTTATATATTGAAGAGGGATAGGTTGTATAATCTGTCTAAATTTAAAGTAGCGCCTTTTAATATTCCTCATGATAGCTTTGAGCCCCTTGGCTATAAATTTTTCTTTGGTGAAAAAAAATTAACCTTTGCTACTGACTTTGGTGCTACATCTAATTATCTACTTGATTATCTAAATGATAATAATTTTTTACTACTGGAATCAAATTATGAAGATACATTACTCTTTGGAGGCAAATACCATAAAAGTTTAAAGAGAAGGATTGCATCAATTAAAGGACATTTGTCAAATAAAGAGGTGTTTAACCTAATATATAAACTCAATACTAGCAAAATAGATAAGATATATTTGGGCCATATAAGTGAAGATAATAATGATTATAACATTGTTAAAAGATATGTTAATATGTGCGCAAAATATTTTTATCTAGATATAGGTTATATTAAACAAAAGGTTAGTTTGTTTGATATTAATATTTGAAAATAAAACATAAAATAATATTTTCAATAAAACCTGTTTCTTGACATAATAGGTCTGGTAACAAAAATTTTACATTTTATTTTAAATAATCATTTGCAATATTTATGACATTGCCCTATTATAAATATAATAATTCATAATGTTCAATTATATAGATGAAAACAGCAAATTTATATTTTCTATATGTTATATCCAATTAAAATGTGTAGATTAATTAAAGATAAGGAGGGGTTCTTTGTGTAAGAAAAACTTTGTTATCGATACAAATGTTGTTTTGTATTCACCTGATTGTTTGGAAACCTTTAAGGATAATAATGTGTTTATACCTGCTGTTGTTCTAGAAGAGTTGGATAAGTTTAAAAACACCTTTGACATGAAAGGCTATCATGCTCGTGAGTTTATTAGAAAACTTGAGCTTATTAGAAAGAATGGAAATCTTTTGGAGGGAGTGGGGCTTAAAACAGGTGGTACATTATATGTAAAATTTTATAACGGTACAAATGATATGCCTAATGAATTCTGTAATAGCATTAATGATAATTTTATTTTAGGTGTGGCACAAGATATTAAAAACAATTCTGATAATGAAACAATTTTGATTTCAAAAGATGTAAATTTAAGGATTAAGGCAAATGTAATTGGTATAAAGGCAGAAGATTATTATCATGATAAGAGCAATAAAACATTCGAATTAAACAATGATATTTTATTAACTGAGGATTACATAATAGACCATCTGTATAAAGATGATTGTATGCAGGCTAAAGATATGATTATATTAAATAATTTGGAAAGAATTATTTCAAATAATGATTATTTCTTAATAAGATCTATTGATAATGAGAAGAAGAGTGCTCTTGTGAAGTTTATAAGAAATGGAGAAAATGAATATTTTGAGGTTATAAAAACTAACCCATCAATATTTGGGGTAGTACCTATCAATTATAAGCAGAGATTTTTAGTTGATGCTCTATTAAATCCTAATATAAATATAGTTTTTGCAATTGGCATTGCTGGGACAGGAAAAACACTACTTTCTATTAGTGCCGCGCTTACAGCAATATTTAAGAAGGAATTTAAAAAACTTGTTATTACAAGATCCCCTGTACCTATGGGTAGAGATTTGGGTTATTTGCCTGGTAAAATTTTAGAGAAGATGGATCCTTGGCTTAAGCCAATTTATGATAATCTAGAACTTTTAATTGACCAGATAAATGATAGCAAAAATCCTGTTATTAAGGATGATAATCTTTTAAAGAAACATATGAATGAGATAACTATGGAGTATTTAAATGCTTTGGGTATTATTGAGATTGAGGCATTAACATATATAAGGGGAAGGACCTTTCACGATACCTTTTTGATAATTGATGAGGCTCAAAATCTTACCCCCCATGAGGTAAAAACAATAATAACACGTGCAGGTAATAATACAAAAATTGTATTAACTGGGGATCCCTTCCAAATAGATAATCCCTATTTAGATGAACGTGATAATGGTTTAGTATATGCATCTGAAAAATTTAAAAATATGGAATCAACTATTGCTGCATCAATTTACCTAAGTAAATGTGAGAGGAGTTTGTTAGCTGAACAGGCAGCTGAGTTTTTGTGAGATTAAGGTTATAAAATATAGACCAATAGTTCATTGATTTTGTTATTTATTTATTATATTTTTAATTGAAAAGGAGAATTAAGGATTAATTATGCTTAATCTTTCTAGTTTTACACTCTATGTTTTTTCATTTTTTTTGTTTTTATTTGGCTATATAAAAGAGAGTAAAAAAGGCTTTAATGTTGCTTTTCTACTATTTATTTTTGCGCTATTAATAAATTTTATAATTGTGCTTTCTAGCTGGTATGAATTTTATATCTTTCCAACAATATCATTTAATGATACCCTCTTGTTTTTAAATTTAGTAATAGCGATCATGTTCTTGTTTTTCTATATTGTTTATAAAAACACCTACCTTTTTGTCTTTATACTTCCCTTTATTATTGCACTTTTTATTGTTACATTTATTTTTAAAAATACCTCAGTTGTAGAGATTCAAAAAAATACCCTTCTTTTATATATACACTTGCCCTTTTCAATAATTGGTACCGCACTTTTCTTTATTTCCTCTTTCTGTGGTATTGTTTACTTTTATCAAGAAAGACAATTAAAAAAGAAGAATATGAAATTTATAAATGGAATGAACATCCCTCTATTTACTATAAATAGATTGTTAAATAATTTTTTAATTAGTGGGTTTATAATATTTACAATAGGACTTATTACAGGTTTTATTTGGAGGTTTTATACTGTTGATATTGATAAGTACCAATATGAGGGTAAGCTTATTTTTTCTATAATAACCTGGCTAGTTTTTGGTGTTTTAATATCACTTAAAAAAATTAAAGGTTTGACACCAAAAGCAGTTGCCTTGGGAAGTATTATTGGGATGTTTGCGCTAATTACTACATATATAGGCCTAGCTATATTTTTGACTGGTTAATAAATGGAAATCTTTGTTATCGGGTTAAATCATAATTCAGCCCCAGTTGAAATAAGGGAGCTTTTTGCAGTAACAGATGATAGGATGGCTAAACTATATGGAAGAATATTAGCCCATAATTCTATATATGAAGCCTTGATTTTATCAACATGTAATAGGGTTGAAATATATTATGTCTCAGATAACACCCACGATGACAGTAAATTTGTTATAGATGTACTAATCGAGGGAAAAGAGATTAATCTAGAAGATGTGAGAAATTATTTTTATATATATAAAGGTAGAGAAGCTCTTGAGCATATTTTTGAAGTAGCTGCTGGTATAGATTCCATGGTTGTAGGCGAACCTCAGATATTTGGACAAGTAAAAGATGCCTTTAGGAAGGCAAGGGAGTATGAAGCAGCTAGAAAAGTGTTTACAAAATTAGAGGAAATAACAATAAATTGTGTCAAAAAGATTAAAACTAATACAAAAATATCAGAAAACCCTATTACAGTGAGTTCAGCAGCTGTTGAGCTTGTAAAAAAAATATATGGTTCCCTTGAAAACAGGAAGGCTTTAATTATAGGTGCAGGTGAGATGTGTATTTTAGCTGCAAAATATTTAGCTAATGAGAAGTTAGATAATATATTTGTTGCAAATAGAACATATGAAAAAGCAAAATCCCTTGCAGAAGAAATTGGTGGATTACCAATAGAGTTTTATTCTATTGTAGATTATTTATCAACAGTTGATATTGTTTTGACCTCTACATCCTCAAAAGATTTTATAATCCATTATGATGATGTTAATAAGACTATGGCTCTAAGGAAATATAGCCCCTTATTTTTTATAGATATTGCTGTTCCAAGGGATGTTGATCCTAGGATTAATGATGTAGAGAATGTCTATGTGTATGATATTGACGATCTAAAAAGCGTTGTAGAGATGAACAAAAAAAAGAGAAAAAAAGAGATTGAAAAGGCTAAATATTATATAAAAGATTCAATTAATAATTATTATAGATGGTTAAAAACTATTAAAATTTCACCAGTAATTGTTGCAATGCGTAATTATTTTGATGAAATCAAACAAATAGAATTAGAAAGGCAAAAAAGTAAACAGAAAATAGAAGATAAAGAGGAAATAAAAAAGTTGAATAGAGCTCTAAGTGATTATGCTAATAAATTGTTGCACAAACCTATTATTAATATTAAAATCAATAGCTTAGATGATAAAAAATTTTCATTAACAGAGGCAATAAGAATACTCTTTGACTTAAATGATGATAAAAAGAAAGATTAGAATTGGAACTAGGGGAAGTAGGTTAGCCCTAAAACAGGTTGAACAGGTAATAGAAAACTTGAAAGCTAAGTACCCCTATATAGAAACAGAGGTTGTTAAGATAAAAACATCAGGTGATAAATTCAGGGATGCCCCTCTTGCAAACATAGGTGGAAAAGGTTTGTTTTTGAAAGAGATTGAGGAGGTATTATTAAAGAAGGATATTGATGTAGCTGTACATAGTTTGAAAGATGTTCCAGCAGAAATACCTAAAGAATTAGAAATAATAGCAACACTAAAAAGAGAAGACCCACGAGATGCTTTTATCTCTTATAAATATAATTCTTTAAATGAATTAGTAGATGGTTCAGTAGTGGGTACTTGTAGTTTAAGGAGGAAGAGTCAGCTACTAAGATTTAATAAGAATTTAAAGATTAAAGATCTAAGAGGAAATGTTAATACAAGGCTTAACAAGCTGAGAAAAGGTGAATATGATGCAATAGTAATTGCAGCTGCAGGTCTAATTAGGCTAAATTTATCAAATGAAATAACTGAAGTCTTAGATACAAATATTATGATTCCAGCTATTGGACAAGGTGTTATAGCTCTTGAGACAAGAAAGGATGATATTGATACAAAAAATTTATTAGGAGTTTTAAATGATAGCGAATCAAATATTGCTGCAAAGGCTGAGAGAGCTTTTTTGAAAGTTGTTGAAGGGGGCTGCCAAGTACCTTTGGGTTGTTTCTGTAATATAGTAGATAGTAAAAAAATAGTCCTTAATGCTTTTATCTCATCAATTGATGGCAAGGATTATGTTTTAGGCTATAAAGAAGCAAATATTGAAAAAGCAGAAGAAGCAGGGAAAGAGCTTGCTCATGAGTTATTAAATAAAGGGGGTAGTAGAATTTTAGAGGGAATCCTTTAATGAATGTTCTTGTTACAAGAACCCCTGAGCAATCAGTTAATTTCATAAATTTATTATCAAAAAATGGGTTTTATCCCTTTTTATTGCCATTAATTAGAATAGAAAAATTAGATTACAAGCTAGATGATATTAATTATGATTATATTGTATTTACCAGTAAAAACGCATGCAAATATTTTTTGGATTCTATAAGTAAATTTAATTTGAACCTTTGCAATGTCATCGCTGTTGGCTCAAAAACTGCCGAAGCATTAGAAAAGGCAGGAATTAATGTCAACTACATCCCTGAAGAATATTCGCAGAGTGGTTTGATTAGGCTTTTTGATGAATTAGGTGTTTCTAATAAGAAAATTTTAATACCAGGCTCAAGCAAAAGAGATACTGAATTAATAGATTATTTATGTAAAAAGAATTGTTTAGTAAAAACATTAGATATATATGAAACAAAATCAGTAAAATATCCAGATAGTTATGTAGAGAATTTTATTAAAGATAATAATATTAATATTATAACCCTGTTTTCACCTTCAGCTGCTAAAAGCTTAATAAGTCAAGTTGATATTAATCTCTTACATTCTATAAAAATAGTAAGTATTGGTATAAAGACTGCAAATTTTTTAAATAAATATAATTTAGAAACTTTTTATCCGAATACATTTACAGAAGAGTGTGTATTAGATGTTATAGTTAAATTAAGAGTTGGAGGTTAGTTTATGAAGTTTCCAGAATTAAGAGCAAGAAGGCTTAGATACAACGAAAAAATAAGGAAAATGGTAAGGGAGACCTTTTTAAATATTGATAGTTTTGTATATCCTATGTTCGTTTCTGAGCTTGTAAGTGGTAAAAAAGAAGTAAGCTCAATGCCAGGAATCTTTCAATTAAGCATAGATGAGGCTGTTAAAGAGGCTATTAAGATAGAAAAGCTAGGTATTACATCTATTATATTATTTGGAATACCAAAATTAAAGGATGCTACTGGCTCATCTGCCTATGATGAAAATGGTATTATACAAAGAGCTATTAGAGCAATTAAAGAAAATACTAATCTATATATAATTACAGATGTCTGCCTTTGTGAATATACTGATCATGGGCATTGCGGAATAATTAAAGATGGTTATGTAGACAATGACAAAACACTTATAATATTATCAGACGAAGCTTTATCCCATGTAAAGGCCGGTGCTGATATGGTTGCACCAAGTGATATGATGGATGGCCGGATTAAAGCAATTAGAGATAAGTTGGATAAGAATGGTTTTATTAATATACCTATTATGAGCTATTCTGCAAAGTATGCATCTGCCTTTTATGGACCTTTTAGAGATGCTGCTGAAAGCACTCCGCAATTCGGGGATAGAAAAACCTACCAAATGGATCCATCAAATAGATTAGAAGCGATTAAGGAAGCAAAGCTAGATTTAGAAGAGGGAGCAGATATACTTATGGTTAAACCAGCAATGTCATATCTTGATATAATAAGCGATTTTAAAAAGAATTTTGTTGTACCAATTGCAGCCTATAATGTTTCTGGCGAATATGCATTAGTCAAAGCTGCAGCAGAGAAGGGTATTATTAACGAAAAAGAGATTGCTAGAGAAATACTTACATCTATTAAAAGGGCGGGAGCTGATATAATAATAACTTACTTTGCTAAAGATATTGCTAATATTTTATAGATATGGATTTAGATAAAAATATTGCATTTAGATGGAATGGCTCTGAGATTGAAGTAATTGATACAATTGAGAAGATAGAAGAAAGTGACTTATTGTTTTTAGATAGGCAAAAGCAATTATCAAAAAGAAATATCGAAAATTTTATAGAGGACAAGCCCTTTTTGAATATGTTTTTTTGGGGGCCAAGGGGCGTTGGTAAGTCTTCCCTAGTTAAACTACTCTTAAATTTGTATAAGCAGAGAAATTTAAGAGTTATTGAGTGTTCTCAAGAATATATAGAAGGTATCTATAAAATATATAGATTTGTTAGAACTAATAATAAATATTACTTTATAGTGTATTTTGATGACATATCTTTTGACAATAGCGATATAAGTTTTAGAAGGTTTAAATCAATAATGGAAGGGGGTTTAGAGGAAAAACCTATTAATCTTTTATATATTGCTACATCAAATAAGAGGCATATTGTAAAAGAAACAATGAAACCCAAGGATGATGTTTACAGTAATGATTTAGAAAATGAACAATTATCGCTGTTTGCTAGATTTGGCCTTTCAATAACCTTTCCACTGTTAACAAGAAGAGAGTATATAACGGTAGTCAGGTATTATCTAGATAAATATTTAGTTAATTTAGACAATTTAGAAGAAAAAGCTGAGAATTTTGCAACTAATAGGGGTGGCAGAAGCGCCAGGGTTGCAAAACAATTTGCTATTTATTCTCATTTAGTAAATGATGATTTATAATCTTTTTATAATCTTTTTATAATCTTTGGTATTAAATATAAAAGTATTAATAATTATTAAAAACATTGATCATGTATACTGCAAATGTTGCAAGCCAATGCTCTCCCTCATAGAATCCACTAGTAACGTTTGCAAGTGCACTTTTAGCATGTTTTTCAGCTGATTCTAAAAGAATTTTTCTAGAAGGATCATCTTTATCTAGGGTTTTTGCAATGCCATACATGCACCATGCCCTACTTAAATTTAGCCCATCTAAATGTACTATTTGTGGATCTGACCTATCAGTAATAACTGCTGGATTTAGGAGGCTTTCCGGTTTATTATCTGCAATATTTGGTAAAAATTTATGAAACCAATTAGAAAATTCAGTTTTAGTTAAAATCCTGCGCATCAAGTCAGCCTCTGTTAGACAAGGGGATAAGAAGTCATTACCATTTGGTTCTAATTCTGCAGGATAATTTGTATCATCTAAAAAATATTTTTTTGCTCTTTCTGCAACTATATTCTCTAGTTTATTATCACCTATTGTTATAGCGTAATCATAGGCGAATGTTAGTCCAAATGCAGTATTGGAGTGGGTGCCCGTCCTTATTGGATAAGTTTGCTTGGGGAAATACTCCTTATACTTACTAGCCACAAGTTTTGCCAATGGCTCGATAGCTTCTCTCCATTTAATTGCATAATCATTTTGCCATGTATATAATTCTTCATAAAGTTTTAATAACCAAGCCCAACCGTAGGGTCTTTCAAAGCTTTTTCTGTTTTCATCATTAATATATTCAATCTCTTTTAAAATGTTATTTGTTGTTAAGTTTTCATTTAATCTATCTATTATATTGTCAGCTATTTTTAATTGTGGGAAATTTTTAAGTATATATACTAATAACCAATGGCTGTGCACAGAGGAGTGCCAGTCATAACATCCATAGAATGAAGGATGTATTTGTTTTGGTGTTTTTACATCCTTTAGACCGTTTATTACGTGATTAGGCTTATTTGGATATTCTTGCTGTATACAGTTTAATGGCAGCAAAGCTAAATTTTCTACGGTATCATTTGTAATCTCTATGTTCATATTTGAGTCTTCAGCAAGCAACAAACTGCTGTAACTTAATAAAATTATAATAGTTAATATGTTTATTACTTTCATAATTTTATATTAATATATACAGTTTTAAATTATAATAGGTCAAGTAAAATTGCCTAAAAATAACAAATAAATTTGTTATGAAAATTTTATATAGTATAATATGGTAAGATCTGATATTAATATTTGAAAAAAATATAATTTATAATTATAATAATACAAAAATATTAATTAAGGAGGTAATAGTATGGAGGCATTGACCCTTGCAAGATTGCAGTTTGCAATGACAACAATATTCCACTTCTTTTTTGTTCCACTAACATTAGGGCTTATTATTCTAATTGCGATAATGGAGACGATATATGTAAAAACTGGTAATGAAATGTATAAATCTATGGCAAAATTCTGGGGTAAAATATTTTTAGCTAATTTTGCAATAGGTGTTGTT
>JAXHVM010000048.1 GCA_034189185.1 Deferribacterota bacterium | reverse complement strand
AATCTGAATAGGTGTAACCAAAATTTCCTGACCAATTGAAATAGAATATTTTGAAAGATTCGACCACCTATTAAGATCCCTAACTAACCCACTTTCCTCATTAAGACCATATATCCCTGTCTTTTCTCCAAAACCACATAATTTCAAATAATTATATAGTTTTATAGGTTGAATCCTTTTAGCTAACTTTACCATTCCAATATTACTTGACTCTACAACAACATCATAAATATTTAGACTACCGTGGGACTCTACATCATTAAAAATATTCCCTGAAATCCTATAGGAACCATTCTCGCAATCTATCCTTTCATGTTCATTAATCAATCCATTATCGACTAAGAAAGAAAATATCACAGGCTTAAATATTGAGCCTGGTTCAAAAAGAAATTGTGTTAAATTGTTTTTCCACAAATTCCTAGAATACTTATAATATTTATTAGGATCAAAGGATGGTAAGTGTGCAGAAAAGAGTATCTCCCCAGTATTTACATCCATAGCTGCAGCTAAAGCACCTGTTGCTTTAAACTCTTTCATATCACCACCTAGAATAATTTCAGCTATTCTTTGCATTTTTAAATCTATAGTTAGATAAACCTCTTTGGCCTCTCTTTTGTTAATACTGCTTAAATCTATAATTTTGCCACGGCTATCTCTTAAAAATGATAGTTTTGTCTTTTGTAACTTGAGAATCCTATCAAGATTATACTCAATACCATACAAACCCTGATTATCTATACCTGTAAAACCAATAATATCTGCTAATGATGATTTATTGGGATAAAATCTAAGATCATGTTTTACAAGATCTACTCTTGGATATTGTTCTTTCAAATTATAGGCATCTAATATATCAACCCCTCTTTTTATCCATCTAAAGCCTTCTTTATTAATAATAGAATTAATCTTGCTTTTATTGATTTCTATTTTTGATTTTGATAGAATATCTATAAATTTTTCTGGTGATTCAATTTTATCTCCATAAATAAATAGAGATGCAGTAGCTTTGTTATCTGCTACGATCTGGCCATTTCTATCATAAATAATTCCCCTGTTATTAGTAATTTCTACAAATTTATTAGATTGTTTTTCAGATAAAGCATAATAATAATCATGCTTCAATATCTGTAAATATATTAATCTTATAATAATTATAAATGAAATAATAAATACAAGGACAACAAATATGTAAACTTTAAACTCTCTATTATTCAACATAATAAACACTCTTGTAGCCAGGGAATTCCAAATTTAGCTCTTTTGCGCCTTTATATAGATTATTGTTATCTAAATAATTTATTTTCTTTTCATATAATTCCTGCAAATAATATCTCTTTTTATTAATATTTTGTTCCATGTAATATAATTCATAGCCTAATTTAATTGTGTTTACCCTCACATAAACAATACTGATAAGTATGAAAAATAGAAAAATTAACCAAAACACATTTTTAATTTTTAATGAAAAGTTTCTATAGTTGTAAGTTGCTTCCAATGTTTTCACTTCAACCTCTCTGCAACCCTTAACTTAGCACTTCTAGACATTGGATTATTTTTCACTTCCTCATCACTTGGTATTACAGGTTTCTTTGTTAACACATTAAACGTCTTTTTCTTGTTACATACACATTTTACAATACGAGGCGGACATATACATTCTTTTTCATAATAATTAAACTTTTCTTTAATTAACCTATCTTCCAATGAATGAAAACTAATGAAAGCTGCTCTGCCAGTTGGCTCAATTATATATTCCAATTTTTTCAATAATTCTTCTAATGCCTCTAGCTCTTTATTTATATATATTCTTAAAGCTTGAAATGTCTTTGTTGCCGGATGCAATTTAGTTTTTCTCTGATATTCAGCAGGAACTGCTTCTTTTACTATATTTGCAAGCTGAATTGTACTTACAATCTTATTAATAGCTCTTTTTTTTACAATTAAATTTACAATTCTCCCAGCAAATTTCTCTTCCCCAAATTTATAAATAATATTTTTTAAGCTATCTTTTGAGAATTCATTAACAATATCATATGCAGTTAATTCTATATCTTTTGACATCCTCATATCTAACGGCCCACTATTCATAAATGAAAAGCCTCTATCAGGGTCTTTTACTTGAAAAGTGGACATCCCAAGATCAGCGAATAAACCAATTACACTTCTAATACCCAACTCAGCTAGAATCTTATCAACATCTCTAAAGTTACCTTTAACTATAGTAACATTTTGGTTATGCCTAAATTTCTCCTTCAAAATATTAACTGCCTCTTCATCAACATCAATAATGATAAGCCTGCTGTCACTGTTAAGTTTATTCACTATACTCTCAGAATGCCCACCACCCCCTCCTGTGCAATCTACAAATACACCGGTCTTTTTATCTACCTCTAAAAAATTAATTAATTCATCAGTCATTACTGGTTTATGCATAATCTTCATATTATATACTCAATTCTGGAAATTCATCGCTTACGCTTTCATATAATTCATCTACATTTATTCCTTCAAATTCTTCCTTCCACTTAGTTATAGGCCAAATCTCAATCTTGTTTCTTTGTCCTGTAATTACACATTCATCTGTTAATTTGACACTTTCTCTTAAGATTTGGGGGATTAATATTCTACCCTGTTTGTCTACAGTTACCTCTTCAGCAGTAGAATATAAATACCTTAAAAACTTTTTAACCTTTTGATCTCTTGGGGGGTTATTATCCCACATTTGTTCTAATTTAATCCATTCTGCTACTGGGTAGGATACAATATGGGTTCCCACGGTTACTAAAACCATTCTTTCATCACCATACTTTGACTTTAATATATCCCTAAATTTAGAAGGTATAGAAACCCTGCCACTTTCATTAATACTGTGAATGCTTTTTCCTTTAAAACTAGTATATAGATTGTTCATAGCAAATTATACCATTTTATACCATTATATGACAAATAATACATTGCCTACTAAATTAATGTCAAGTGAAATAATGTAAATTTTTCATATTATAATTTTCAAAAGATTTTCTAAAACGCTCAAAAATACTGAGTAATAGAGGTTTAAAAAAGAATAAAGTTATAAGCAGTATGGTAATTTAACAAACATTTAACAATTAAATAAAAATATTTAGATTATTGTTTTATGGAGTTATTCTATACTTTTTAAGTAAATAATCTGGTATATATGATCTCTTTGCAATCCTAAGGGAATCTTTACCAAGGTCTTGCTCAAAATTTAGATATTTGTATCTCTTTGGTAAAATCTTGGCAAAATTGTTATAAATAAATTGATAAATGCCTTTATACTCTTTTTTAGCTTTTGCAAAATGAACAACAAATGTATCATCACGCAACTCCTCGCCTAAAATAAAACCTGCAGGATCATCATCTACATAATATATAATACCACACAATATTAATTCATCCATCTTTTCCAAAGCCTCATAACATGCCTCATAATCACTATCTGCCTTATTTAAATTGTTCTGATTAATCCACACGTCTAATACGTCTTTTGCTTTTTGGACCTCCTGTTTTACTAAAGGAAAGGATTTGTAGTTATATTTTATTTTAAACTGTTTTAATAAATTTCTCTTTTTATGGAGTTTTCTCCCCTTATAAGTACACATCTTTTCAGCAGTATAAATATAGTCTGTATCTGCTTCACAATAATATATCTTATCGGAAGGCATATTAAAGCTAGTAAGCCATCTTTCATCAACAGGAAAAATAATCTTATCTTCTTTTTTTGCAAAATCAATTAATTTAGTTATTTCTCTATCACCATTCTCTCTGCCATATAGATCTATTAATGGCATAACAAAATTAATATTATCAACGGTAATACCACTTAAATAGATACTATCATCAAATGTTATAACTTTATAATTATGTCTTTTTCTAAATAAATATAGATTAGCAAATGAATATTCAGATATAATGGTATCTATATCTTTAATTCTATAAAACAATAAATCTTTATGACTTAAGCTCAAATTATCAATTTTTACTGTATTAGATTTATTCATGTTAGATTTTATAAGTTATATTAATATATTTTTTTGTAAATATTAAATTAATTTAATCTGAAATATCTTTTAAATCGTTTTTTAGGGCAGCCCTTAGTTTGTAATGCTGCTTTTTACCTGTAGCTGTTCTTGGTAACTCTTTTACAAAAATATAATATCTTGGCCTCTCTTGTGGGGATAATAGCGTACTACTATTTACATAGAGGCGTAATTCTTTCTCATCAAGAGAATCATCTTTTTTAACTACATAAGCGACTATAATTTGACCCCTCTTTTTGTCGGGTGCCCCAACTATTGCCACATCTTCAACTAGAGGATGCCTATTTATAATCTCCTCAATATGGGCAGGATATATATTGTTTCCGCCTACTATTATCATATCATCTTTTCTTGATTTTATTGTAATATAGCCATCTTTATCCCAAACAGCCAAGTCTCCTGTGTAGAACCAATCCCCTTTAACCCTCTTTCTTTCCTCTTCCTCATTATTAAAATAACAAAGACTACCCTTTAGCGTATTGACAACAATCTCGCCTACTTCTTTACTGTCTTTTGCAACTAATTCGTCTGGATCTGCCAATTTATCCTTACAAACTTTTACAACCCTTACATCATCATCCATTGCAGCTCTACCAGTTTGTCCTGCCCTTGCTGGTAAATCTTCAGGTGTTAATAATTCGTTAAGTAATGTCTCTGTTGTTCCACAAGCATTATATATTTTATTAGTAAATACATCTATTAGTTCCAAGCATAAATCCCTTTCTAGTGGAGCTCCCATAGTTAATATAACATTAACGGAGGAAACATCCTTCTTTAATTTCTTTTGTTCATTTAATAAGGCAACATACATTGAAGGAACAGCAACAATCTGGGTAACCCTATACTTTTCAATGTAGTCAAGGGTACTTCTAGGGTGAAAATACTTCATTGACACAATTGTAGCTCCAATATAAAAGGGTGGTATCGGTCCTGATAGGTAAAGCCCACCCCTATGAAACCACGGAGAAATATTTAAATGCACATCATTAAAATTATTTTTCAAGCACATAATAACAGACTGGGCTGATAAAACCTCATTTATATTGTTAAAGATGACACCTTTTGGCATACCAGTTGTACCAGAGGTATACAATCTCGTTACTTCACTATATGCATCAAATTGCCTCTGATTTTTAGGTTCCTCTATTGATGCCCCATCTACAAATTCTTCATAGGAGATAAAGGGTCTCTCAAGTTTTTCATCCTTTTTGCAATCAACAACTACTATCAATTTTGGTTTGTAAGCTGACTCACTTAAAGCTTTATATGCTGTATCTTTTAAGGTATAATCAATAAACAAAAATATAGGTTTACTATCATTTAACACATAGGCTAGCTCACCTGGCGAAAACCTAAAATTAATAGGGCTATTTACACAACTTATCTTTTGAGCGGCCAAATATATAAAAGCAAACTCTGGGCAATTCATAAGCATATAAACAATTACATCATTAAAACTTGCCCCCCATCTTTTCATAGCATTAGCAAGCTTATTAACCTCATTGTTTAGCTCTCTATATGTGTAATAGATGTCTTTATTTGCATCAATAAGGGCAATTTTTTCTGGATATTTAAATACACTTCTCTCAAAAGCTTTAATATAGATAAAATTTCTCTCAAATAAATTTTTAAATTTACTGATATCGTAGGTATATCGATTATTATGCATTTTAAATCTCGTTATATTTCTTTAATACTATTGACCCATTGACACCACCAAAACCAAAAGAATTGGAAAGCGCCACATTAACCTCTTTTTTTCGGGCAACTAATGGAACATAATCTAAATCACACTCTGGATCTTGATTTTCTAAATTAATTGTGGGAGGGATAATGCCTTCAACAATTGTTTTAATAGTAAAAATTGCCTCAACTAACCCCGAAGCCCCTAATAAATGTCCAATCATTGACTTATTTGATGATATAGGTATTTTATATGCATAATCCTTAAATATTTTCTTTATAGCCTGTGTTTCAACCAAATCATTTATCTTTGTTGAAGTTCCATGTGCATTAATATAATCGACATCTTTTTCGCTAACTTTAGCATCCCTTAAGGCTCTCTCTATACATTCAACAATGGCAATGCCATCTGGATTAGGTGCTATAGAATGTGATGAATCAGTTGTAGCGCCAAACCCTGAAACCTCCGCATATATCCTTGCATTCCTATTTAAAGCAGAACTAAGTCTTTCAACAAAAATTGCCCCAGCTCCCTCAGAAATCACAAAACCTGACCTCTC
Source organism: Deferribacterota bacterium (assembly GCA_034189185.1). Taxonomy (NCBI): domain Bacteria; kingdom Pseudomonadati; phylum Deferribacterota; species Deferribacterota bacterium. The sequence continues at coordinate 6,504 of JAXHVM010000048.1, read as the reverse complement.
CTTGTCAAAAGGCCTACTTGCTTTCTCCGGTTCATCATTCCATTTTGAGTCAGCTAAAGCAGTCAAATTGCCTAATGCAGCCATAATAGTAGGTGTTATACCCGCCTCTGAGCCAACAACAAGGGCTCCATCAATTTCGTTATATTTTATCAATTGATAGGCCAAGCCAAGTGCTTTTGTACCGGAAGCGCAAGCCTCCTGTAAGAAGTGTTGTGGTCCCATTAATGAATACTTTTTAGCAACATCCCCAGCAATAACATTAGATGCTAGGTTTAATATAAGAAAAGGTGAAACCTTGTTTGGGTTAAAGTTTTTATAATAATTTATACAATTGTTTTCAAATAATCTATAACCACCCAAACAGCTTGTTCCAACCACCGAATAGTTAAAACGCTTACCAAAATCAACTACAAAGGAGCTATCTTTTAAGCATGCATCAGCTGCTGTCATAAAAAACTGATGCATTCTATCAGTTCTTCTTATAAATTTCCTATCAAAGAGCTTTTTACTATCAAAACCTTTTACAAGGCCAGCTATCTTATTTTTAAGATTTTCCGTATCAAATACATCTATCTTAGAAATACCTGATACACCATTACACAAATTATGCCAACTATCTTCCAAAGTAAGACCTATTGGGGTTATAGCTGACATCCCTGTTACAACAATTCTTTCGTTTTCAGCTATTTTACTCATAGTAAGTTAAACCTTTTATCATATTTTTGTAAAATTTCAATAAAAAATTACAACTAACCATACATTACTATATATTTTTAAAACTTAAAAATTTAGAAAAGGTCTCTTAAAAACTTATCTACCTTTTCTTTTACAGGGGCTAGGTTTTTCTTAATTATATCACCTAAATTTTTCTTAACAAAAGCTTTGTAGTCAATCTCTTCTTTAGGGTTAAACAAGGGTCCTCTATATCTTATTGGTATAGGTTTTTCAGTTATAGCTTCATATATTACATCTTCTTTTATATTATCATGCTGGGAAGTTCTATTATCAACAGTTTTTTCAAAAGCAGGTCGTAACAAGCTAAGGTATATTGTATAATCTATATATTTTTTAAGAATATCTAAATAACCATCCCCTTTTATATTAAAAAAAGGTGAATGTATTAACAAGTTATTATTAGTAATTTTACCATCATTTATATTTAAATGAGCATTCATTTCAGCAAAGTCTTGAACATCTTTATTTAATGTTAGCCTTTCTCTTTCAATTAAACTAAAGATATTCCTAACAATTAAACCAATATTAATACCTTTGATCATACCATTTACAACATTTAATCTTATATCGCCTTTTGCATATTTTAACATGCTATCAGTATCCATTCCTTTAGTATTTAATGTAATATCCATATTAGCACTACCTGTAAGAAATGAATCTTCAAATAAATCTATCAATAGTGGATCAATATTTACACTACTTGCAGAACCCTTAAGCGTGAAATAGGGCATGCTATTTCCTGTATCAATATTAAGCTTACTTTCCAATAAACCGTTATAAAGCTGTGACTCTAAATTAAAACTATATTTATTTTCTTCACCATCTCCATCTACGGAAACACTATTTAACACCAAATCTTTTAATATTAGTTTATCAATATTAGCCTCTAAGGTTATTTTATTCTTTTTACATAATTGGAGAGTGCCCACTTCTTTATTATTAGTGACCTTTTTTTCACTAGATAAATTACCTTTGACATCCTCTTTTTTAAAAATACTATATAAAGCCATAAAATCATCTAGATTTATTAAATTAGAGTTAATAGAGCTTTTGATCATACAATTATTGTTATTAAACTCTGTAAATAAACTGCCTTTAATTTTTGAATTCTTAAAATTTATATCTAGTTTATCTAAGTCTAAAGACTTCTTTAAAAGGTTTAATTTATAATCACCTTCAAAGGATATATCCCTTATGCCCCTTTTCTCTATCGCATCTGTATCTGAACCCATAAAAAAGGCTATATCATTAACGTCAACTAATGTTTCTACATGACCCCTCAAGTCATTAAAAACTGAATCTATTTTGGTATTAAGAAAACCACTTAAATTAGATCTATTGAATTTTAAATTGCTGACAGCTATATCAATACTTTTGTCTTTTATATTTAGCGAGCCATTCAGATTAGCTAAAAATGGATATTTATTATTGACCCTTCCTTGAAATAATAATTTATTTATATTAATGCTTTCTTTATTAGCACTAAATTTTAATAATAAACTTGGCTTTTGTAAGAATCTTACATTGTATAAATCTTTGTTAAAAAATTGACTTATATTTAAATTTTCCGCATCAATATTAACGTCTAGATTATATAACTTGCTATCCTTTTTATATAAATCAATGCTTAGATTATGCTCTATATTATTTAATGAAAACGAAAGCTCATCTCTAAATTTCCCTTTATCTAAGATAGTTTTATTAAATATATTATTTATATCAAGATTATTAAATAAAAGTTTATCTATATTAAGACTGCCATTTATATTAATTTTATCTAAATTTATCCCTTGCAGTTTAGCAAAACTCTCTCTATAGTTGTTTACCTCTAGAGGTTTTTTTGTCTCTTTCTCATCCTTCTTTTTGTCTTCTAATTGTAAAGCTTTCTTAAGCTTATTTAAATCTAATTTATTTATATTAAGTTTATAATTTAGGCTAACTTGATCAGCTAATAAAAGCTCTGCAGAACCTGTTGCAGTTGTATTCAAAAGATTAATATTTAGTCCTGAAATACTTGCCAAATTACCTTTATAATTTATTTTTCCCTTTATATTAAAGGACTTCTCTTTAAAGCTGCCTTTAATATCAATATTTGAGATTGCTGTATAAGTTTTTTCAGAACTCTCTACATTTAAATCAGCTTTTATAGTAACATCTTCATACTTAATATCTATATTATCTAATTTAATAAGGGGTTCTTTAATATTAATATTACCGTCAAATGAAATATTAACGTCATCAAAATCATTGCCACCTACTTGTATATCTTTAAAGGTCAATCTATTATTTGTTAAATTTATTAGATTATCTTTTTTAAAAATCTCTCCTTCTAATAATAAATTTAATTTATTTTCATTAAATTCAGTATTAATATTTGATGTATAATGCATCTTTTTATTAACACCAAAATCATAAATATTTAAATCTTTTATTTTTGCAGCATACCTCGTATCATTTTTATAATCATTATACATAATAGTACCATTACTTAGTTTAATCGTATCAATCGAAAAACTAGTGATATCAATACTTTCTTCTTCTTTAGATTTTTTGGTCTCTTCTTTTTGTTTGCTATCACCTGCAGTTAAGTTTTTACTTAAATCACTCCAATTATTACTACCATCTTTTAAAACAGCTAATTTTATTTCCGGACTCTCTATTAAAAGGCTTTTTACTACAATCTCTCTGTCTTTTAAAAGCCTTACTATATTAAGTGATAAATTTATCCTTCCTAGTGATGCAAATATATCATTTTCAAAGCTTTTAGGATTATAAATACTTAAATCCTCTATATTAAAAGAAAAAAGTGGATAGAAAGATAATGATAGATCCCCTTCTATCTCTACTTTCCTGTGTAACGTTTCACTCAACTTAGATTCAATACTATCCCTATATTTTGATAGATCAAAGAAATAGACAAAACCAACAATTAATAGGACAATACATATTAAAAGTATTAATAAGCTTATTCCAAAATATTTTAATATTTTCATAATTTTCACCTATTGTTTTATAAAACAAATAATTTATAAAATTTCATTTTTAACTCTATATATTAAGGCTGCATACTCAATAGCCTTTAAAAGGCTATTTGGACTTGCTATATTCTTTCCTGCTATATCAAAAGCTGTGCCATGATCTACTGATGTTCTAATTATTGGTAAACCCACAGTATAATTAACTGAATCTTCAAAATGAACAAGCTTCATTGGTATATGACCTTGATCATGATACATTGCTACAACAATATCAAATTCACCCTTTAATGCTCTATAAAAAATAGTATCAGGTGGGAAAGGACCTACAATATTGATGCCATTATTTACTGCATCATTAATAGCAGGAATAATTTCATTTTTCTCTTCCATTCCAAGTATTGTTGATTCACCAGCATGTGGATTTAGACCACTTACAGCAATTTTTGGATTTTTCAAACCCAAACTTTTTATACAATCTAGAGCTAAATTTATATATTTATATATATTTTTTCTTGTTATAAATCTAGGTACCTCTTTTAAAGGGATGTGTGAGGTTACATGCACTATCCTTAAGTCATCAGAAATAAGAGCCATTGCATAGTCTTTCGTATTTGTTAATTCAGCTAATATCTCAGTATGACCTTTATAATTATAACCTGCCAGATTTAGAGCTTCTTTACTGATAGGGCATGTAACTATAGCATCTATATCTCTTGCAAGAGCCGCTTTAATAGCTGCAATTAAATAGTTGTAAGATGCCTTACCTGTAGCTGGGGATAATACACCAGGGGTTATATCCATTTCAGCAATCCCTTCAATATGGAAACAGTTAATTTTATCCTTTAAAATTTTCTCTTTTAAAGAACCCATGATATTCAAAGGCATTATGAGGTTAGTTTTTTTTATATAGTAAGTTAATATATCAGCGGAACCAAAAATTATAATATCAATATCCCTATTAAACTTTAACTGAGCAATAGCCTTTAAAACTATTTCAGCCCCTATGCCTGATGGATCCCCTAAAGTAATAGCTATTTTCATCTACTTAAAAACCTATAAAAATTATTAATCTAATTTATTTAGGATAAGAACCAATTCGGCCCTTTTCTCCTTCATTCAAATTATCAATCCTTAACATATCTTCATCATCTAATTCAAAATCAAATATTTCAGCGTTTTCTTTAATCCTTTCTGGATTTACAGATTTTGGTATTGTGACAATGTTTTTCTGTAACTGCCACCGCAAAACAACTTGAGAAGTTTTTTTGTTATGTTTAGAGGCTATCTCAACAATTATCCTATCATTTAATACATTACCACGGGCTAAAGGAGCCCATGCCTCAATAACGATATCATTATTATTGCAATAATAGTATAGAGACTCCTGCCAAAAATAAGGATGAAACTCAACCTGGTTAACAGCAGGGGGTATATTGGCTTTGGTTAATATTTCATCTAAGTGATGTTCTAAATAATTACTTACTCCTATTGCTTTAACAACTCCCTCATCGTATAGCTTCTCCAAAGCCTTCCATGTCTCCAATAGCTTTCCACCACAAGGCCAATGAATTAAATATAAGTCTATATAATCTAATTTAAGATTTCTTCTACTTTCTTCAAAAGCCTTTAGAGCTTCTTCATAACCATGTCTATCATTCCATAATTTTGTTGTTATAAACAATTCCTCTCTAGGGATTTTGCTATTATTAACAGCAGTTCCAACACCTGATTCATTAAAATATATATAGGCAGTATCAATTAACCTATAACCAACACTTAAAGCATATTCTACTGCTCTTTCTACTTCTCCACCTTCCTTTGCTTTATACACGCCCAAGCCTAGGCGTGGCATTTTTACATTGTTATTTAATGTTAATCTGCTTTTTGTTGGATTAACCATATAACACTTCCGATTATTATAGTTTTAAACAAATTCTTTAATATTACTAATGATTTTTTCTATTTGTTCAACTTTTTTATTATCCAAAGTGATATTTGGATATTTGACAAAATGCTTAAAAGTAGAATCAACATAATTTAAGGCATATTTGATGGCAATAGTAAAAGGATTTGAAATATCAAAGATTTCAAGTAATATAGATAAATGACCTTGCAAATATACTAATCTATCTATATCTTTATTTTTAAATGCATTAACAATCTCAACATATAATTTTGGGGCTATATTTGATAGGCCGCATATACCACCACTGCCCCCCCAGATAATATTAGGAATAAGATATTCATCTAATCCAGAAAAAATATAAAAATCTCTATTAAAATTTTTGAATTGTAGAATTATTTTTCTAGTATGACTTATATTGTCAACTGTATCTTTAATGCCAATAATATTTTTATGTTCTAATGCTAAAGCATAAATAAGATTAGGTGATATATTTATATTATTTCTCTCAGGAAAATTATATATAATAATAGGTAGAGCCGTCTTTCTTGCAATATCAGAAAAATAACTATAAAGCCCTCTTTCATCCATTGTATAATAGTAGGGGGCAATAACTATTAAGGCATCAGCCATATTTTTTTCGGCTACCTCAATTAATCTATAGGTCTCTTCCAAGATAGTACTTGATACCCCAACAATTGTAGGGACACGTTTATTAATATATTTAAGTCCCCTCTCTATAAATGAAGATTTTTCATTAGTATCCATATAAGGAAACTCACCTGTACTACCTAAGAGTAGAATACCATTTATTTTTGCATCAATTAACCTATCAATAAGTTTTTCATTTGCACTAAAATCAATTTCTTTATTACTATCAAAAAGTGT
>JAXHVM010000047.1 GCA_034189185.1 Deferribacterota bacterium | reverse complement strand
TAGCTTAATAATCATAAAGTCTTTAAAGGAGTTAAACATTAAGCTCTCGCTAGATGATTTTGGTACAGGTTATTCAAGTTTAAGTTATCTTACAAAAATTCCCCTTGATACACTAAAGATTGACAGATCCTTCGTCATGAATATGACAGAAGGAAGTAATAATGAAAAAAACGTAGTGAAAATGATAATAAATCTTGCAAAAAATTTAAATCTTAAGGTTTTAGCTGAAGGTGTTGAAACTGAAGAACAATATAAGATTTTAAAAGAGTGGGGCTGTGACGAATATCAGGGTTATTATTTTTCAAAGCCATTACCTGCCGATAAATTTGAAGAGCTATTTATTGGTACAAATAAATAATATTATCAATTTGTGAAATAAATATAATTTTATTATTGACATATGTAAATAATTATAATAATTAAAATAATTAAAATTATAATATAAAGTTAACATCTATTTATATTAGATGTGAGAGATTTGTTGTGGCACATTTGAAAAATTCTAATGATTTTCTTATTGGTATTAAAGACATTGATGAACAACATGAAAGAATTATGAAATATTTAGAAGATACAGTTTTTAAAATAAAAAATGGGACAACAAAGAAATTAAATCTATGGAGATTGAGAAAGTTAAATGTTACCGTTGATGAACATTTTTATACTGAAGAAAAGCTTTTAAAAAAATATAATCATCCGGCTTTGGAAAAACAAATGAAGGAACACAGTGAGATAATTGAGAAATTTAGAAAATTATATAATCTTTTAGATCTAAATATAGTCATTGCACTCCCAGAGCATATCCTTAATGACTTAATAGATACTGTTAAAAAGCACATAATAGAAACAGACAAGACTACCTTTGAAGACATAAAACGTTACGAGCAAAATATTAAATTAAAATAATTCCATTATTTTACAAAAATTTTACAACTATTAAATAAAAAAATATCATAATTAAAAAAATAATAGTGAGGAGGTTAATATGCCTATAATTATATTTGAAGGCTCAATGGCTGTAAATATTAAAACAATTGATGAGCAACATAAAAAATTGGTCGATTCTATAAACAAGCTTAGTGCTGCTATGAAATCTGGACGAGGAAAAGATGTATTAGATGATATTCTTATTGATTTATTAGCATATGCGGAATATCACTTTGAGAAAGAGGAAGAATTGTTTGAAAAATATAACTACCCCGATAGTGACAAACATATCGAAGAACATAGATCTTTCAAAGAAAAAGTTGTAAAATTTAATAATGAATATCAAGAGAAAAAAAATTTAGGGATAACTTTAGAGGTTCTCAATTTTTTAGCCGATTGGCTAAGGAACCATATTAAAAAAACTGATAAAGCATATGCTAAGTTTTTTAATGACTTAGGTGTTTATTAAAGAGTTTATTAATTTCATACGTTAAAAATCTAAAAAAATATGCTAATTTAGCTTAAAGATATAAATAAAGTTATAGATAAAGTTATAGAAGAAGCAAAAGTAAGTTTTGCCTCTATAATTCTATAATTATCCTTAATGTATAGTTAAAAAAAATTGCATTTTGCAAATATTAATTAATAGTTATAGAATTTAAAAATAAAAAGTCATATAATTTTAAATTATTATATAAATGGCTAAAACTACAAACATAAAAAATAAAATCTATATTAGTGAAATTTTTACATCTCACCAAGGAGAGGGCATATTAATCGGTGAATTAATGTTTTTTATAAGATTGAGTGGTTGTAACCTATCCTGCCTATGGTGTGATACTAAATATGCAAATAAAGAGGGTAAATTATTATATATAGAAGAAATTGTAAACAAATTAAAAGAGGTTGAGTGGCAAAAGGGTAGGTGGATATGTATTACAGGCGGCGAACCACTCATGCAAGATAATACCTATTTATTGATTAAACAACTATTAGAATTGGGATATTCTATTTTGTTAGAGACTAACGGCAGTTATTCAATTAAAAATCTAATAAACATAGATAATCTATTAATAAGTATGGATATTAAATGTCCAAGCTCAGGAGAGGAAAACAATAATAGGTTTTCAAATATTAATCTCTTAAGGGTTAAGGATCAATTAAAATTTGTGATTAATGACGAAAGGGATTTTTATTATTCACAAAATATAATAAATAAATATAATCCTAGATGTAGTGTTATATTTCAACCACAAATTAGTTATAAATCCCCCGCTGAATTTAAATGGTTATTTGAGAAGTGTAAAAAGGAAAAAATATATGCTAAGATTATATTACAACAACACAAAATAGTATTTGGAGAGGTTAGAGGTGTCTAAAAACAAAGATGCTGTAGTTTTAATGTCAGGCGGTCTTGATAGTACAACATTAGCTTATTATATAAAAAGTGCAGGTTATAATATAAACGGCTTATCCTTTAATTATGGTCAAAAGGCTATTAAAGAATTAGAAGTAGTAAAAGAAATAACAAAAAGACTTAAGCTAAAAGAATTAAAGGTTGTCAATATTGACTTAGCTGCCACCTGTGGCTCAGCACTTACCTCAGATATAGATGTTCCAAAAGTTATAAATCAGAACAATTTTTTCCCTAGCGAAAATATTCCAATAACTTATGTTCCTGCAAGAAATATTATATTTTTATCTATTGCGTTAGCCTATGCAGAGACAATAGATGCTCAAAAAATTTTTTATGGGGCAAACTGTATTGATTATTCTGGCTATCCAGATTGTAGGCCTGCCTTTATTGAAGCCTTCAATAAACTATCTGAAGTAGGTACAAAAGCAGGTGTTAATGGCAAGGCTATTAAGATTGAAGCGCCATTTTTATATTATAGTAAGGAGGATATAGTTAAATTAGCTTTGAAATTAAATGTTCCTATAGATATTACATGGAGCTGTTATGAAAATAATGATAAACCCTGTGGCAGATGCGAATCTTGCTTAATAAGACAAAGAGCCATAGAAGAAGCCATTAAGGAAGTTGATAACTACTAAATAAGGGTTTACATTAAACTGAGATTGTAAAAATAATAAGAGCTCAAGAAAGAAATAAAGATCAATAAAACCCTATGAAATAAATAAATTGTAATTATGTCTAATCAACAACCCCATCAAATTCTTTATTCTCAATAACCTTTTCTATTTCATCTGGAACTTTAGAAAGAAAATCATAGTTGTTTAAATTATTAGCATCATATGTAAGTAAATGTTCAATATAGCCAACTGTATGAACATAACTTTTCCAATCACTATCAAGAGAGGTTTTGTTAGGAACTACTATTGCTATAACATCTGTATCATCACTTATCCTTGAGATATCATAGTCGCCATTATCTAAAATTACTGCTATTTTCCAAGTGGAAAGTGGTATTCTAACCTTTTCTTCATCCTTTATTGTTCCACTAGAACCATATACTCCTGCAATAATATAAATCTCTTTGTTTTTATTTCTAACAAGATCTCTCAAATAATTTTCAAAATTTACCCATACTCCTCGATTGTTAGCAGCTGTTTGAGGAACTATGTTAGTCATTATAAAAGTAGCTTTATTATCTTCAACTGTTTTTGTCCTATCAGCTGAAGGACACATATGCCCTCTATCTAAACCACCATTAGTATAATCACTATATTTAATCTTATACCAATCATCTGGTAGGGAAGCGTCTGTATAAAAATAGTCTGTTCTGCCTACATCTCCCATATCCTATTCGCTTAAATGCCAACTAACCCAATTAGGTATACCCGATTCATTATCATAGGATAATGAATATTGTTCTCTTTCAATTAGATAATTTCTATTTGATTTAATATCATGAACTGCATTTGTTGGATTGCCAAGTTCAAGGTTTCTGTCATCTGCTATTAAAGCTGAATAAAAAATAAATATTGAACTAAAGATGATGAAAAATAATTTTTTCATATTTTCACTCCTCTAAATTTTTTATTATTTTAATTATTACTAGGTAGATTTAATAAAACTGTTGATTTTTTGTAAAAGTTATTTAAAAAACATTTTTAGAGTTTTTTAATCTCGTGCTAATTTAAAGAATTGAAAGTAGACTCAACCTCCCATTAAGGAGAGGCTATATAGTTTTTGATGATATTGCATTTTAATATTAGTTTATCTACAACAACAATATCCATTTATTGACAACAGTAGATATTCTGCTATTATATAATAGATTTATTTGTAGCATAAAATGGTGTGATAATGGCTAAAAACCCTAATAAAAAGATAACAATTACAGATCTTAAAGAGAAAAAATATAGTGATAATAAAATAGCGTGCTTAACCTGTTATGATTATTATTCGGCAAAGATACTTGATAGCTGTGATATTGATCTTGTATTAGTTGGTGACTCTCTAGGTATGGTTTTTAAAGGTGAAGAAAATACATTATCAGTTACCGTTGATGAGATTATATATCATACAAAAGCTGTTAAAAGGGGTCTAAAAAGAGCTTTTTTAACTGCAGATATGCCCTTTGGTTCCTATCAGAAAAGCAGAGAATATGCACTTGAAAATGCAATTAGAATTATTAAAGAAGGTGGAGCTGAGGCAGTAAAATTAGAAGGGGGAGTTGAGGTTGCAAATATTGTGAGGGATTTGTCGAATTTTGGTATAAATGTAATAGCCCATATTGGTCTAATGCCTCAATATGTGCATAAATTAGGCGGTTACAAAAAACAGGGTAAAGAAGATAGGGTTAAAAATAAACTTTTAGAGGATGCTCTAGCACTAGAAGAAGCAGGGGCGTCTCTAATAGTATTAGAAGGCATATATCATGATATTGCATCAATTATAACAGAGAAAACTAAAATCCCAACAATAGGGATTGGTGCAGGTAGTGGTTGTGATGGCCAAATATTAGTTTTTCAAGATTATTTAGGAATAAATATTGATTTTATACCACCCTTTGTAAAAAAGTATGCTAACTTAGCTGAAGATATAAAAAAAGCAACTAATAAGTATATAGAGGAAGTAAAGAAAGGAGTCTTTCCTCAATAACTCTATGATTGTCCTTAAAAAAATAGATGAGTTAAAAAAAACATTAGATAAGCTAAAAGATGGCTCTATAGGATTTGTTCCAACAATGGGCTATATCCATGAAGGTCACTTAAGTTTAGTTGATAAGACTATAAGTGATTCAGATGCTGTTGTTGTGTCAATATTTGTCAATCCCTTGCAATTTGGGGCTGGTGAAGATTTTGATAGGTATCCAAGAGATGAAAATAGAGATTTAGCTATATTAGAAAAAAGAAATGTAGATATTGTCTTTATTCCAGATATAAAGGAAATGTATCCTGAAAATTTTTATACAAAAGTTGTAGTAGAAAAACTTACTAATAAACTTTGTGGAAAGAGTAGACCAGGGCATTTTGATGGTGTATGTACAGTGCTTTCAAAGTTTTTTAACATCATAAATCCTAACAAGGCTTATTTTGGTTTAAAAGATTATCAGCAATATATAATCGTAAAAAAAATGGTAGCTGATCTAAATTTTGATATAGAGATAGTTGGTATGCCAATAGTAAGAGAAAAAGATGGACTAGCAGTTAGTTCAAGAAACTACTATCTAAACAATAAAGAGCGAAAATCTGCCCTTTGCCTTTATAATTCATTTAATGTAGTAGATAAATATCTATTAGAAGGGGAAAGGGATGCAAGTAAGATAAAAAAATATGTAGAAGATTTTATAAAATCTCATAATTATACAAAAATTGATTATGTTGAAATTGTTAATCCAGAAAATCTTGAACCAATTAATATCATCTCTGATAAATTTTTATTAGCTTTGGCTGTTTATGTTGGTGGCACTAGATTAATTGATAATAAAATATTTTATATACAAGCTTAACCTCTATTAATAATTATTGTAATTTATTTATTATTTATGTTATAATATTTAACACATATGGATAAACAATTTGTCATTTTTAGTTTAGCTGGTGAAAAGTTTGCTTTTTCCATTGAAAATGTAGTAGAGGTTATAAAAAAAAGTGTAGTCGTAGATGTCCCCCGAGGATTAGAGTTTTTAGAGGGAATTATACACTTTAGGGGCAAGATAGTACCTGTTGTTGATTTAGCTAAAAGGTTTAAATTGAGTAACTCAAGTGAGGGTTCACAAAATAATGAGGATAATAAAATAATAATAATATCTATTAAAAATAAATATGTTGGTTTTGTTATTGATGATGTCGATAAAGTAATATCTATATCTGAAAATTTAATAGAAAAGAATGTTACTGGACAATCAATTAGTAGAAAGTTTGTTGAAGGTATTGCAAAAATCAACAGCGATCTAATTATAATAATTAATACAGCTAATCTTCTAACTAGTGAAGAGCAGGACAAAATGAAAAATGTATAAATGCAAAAAAATTTATATAATTTAAAAAATAAATTATATTTAATAAAAAATAACCTCAGGAATAGTAATCCTAAATATTATTTAAAATCTATTAGTGATGAACTTTCTAGATTATCACCAAATCTTAAAGAAAAATTAGAACACATAGATAAAAATAATGTTACTGCAAATCAAATAGATAGTTTACTAACTGAAACAATGCCTTTACTAAGTGATAAAGAAGAAAATAATAATAATTTAAGTGATATTGATATAGAAGAATTAAGTAGTACCCCTAATAAAACAATAAAATATTTAAAAAAATTTGGTATAAAAAGTATCTACGATCTAATAACCCATTTTCCATACAAGTATGATAGGTTAGTTGTTGACATAAATAGCAATGAGTCAGTCTTAAAAGGGATTTTACTAAAATATGATATTGTTAGAACAAAAAGTGGAAAAAAAATGTTACAGGCCTTCTTTAAAGGTCAAAACAATTTATATTTTTACATTATATGGCTACATTTTAACAAAAACTACCCTCTTTCACTTTTAAAAGAGGGTAAAAAATATTGTTTTTATGGGGTTATTCAACGTTTTAACTCAAGACCAGCTATTTTCCATCCAGAGTTTATAAATGATAGTGATATAAATACTGTTAAACCTATATATCAACTTCCTAAAAATATAAAGAAAAAATATTTCTATAATCTTCTAAACAGCGCTCTCTCAAAATATTTAAATATGTTTGAAGAAACATTACCTGCTAAAGTGCTTAATAAATATTCTTATCCAAATGTCTCTGAAGCTTTATATGTTATACATAAACCTAATATAGATGAAAATATAAATGCATTAGCTAATAAAACACATCCTGCTATTGAACGCTTTATCTATGAGGAACTATTATATTTACAATTAGGATTATTAACAAAAAAAGCAGATTATGAAAAATCTAAAGGTATAGCTCTAAATATAAAAAAGCAAGATCTATACTCCTTAAAAGACTTTATACCCTTTCCCTTAACAAAATCACAAAAACGAGTATTAGCTGAGATAATTAATGATCTAAATTCAACCAAACAAATGAATAGATTATTGCAAGGTGATGTAGGAAGCGGGAAAACTGTTATTGCATTAATTGCTTCAGTTTTAACTGTTAGAGAGAATCATCAAGTAGCTATTATAGCACCTACCGAGGTTTTAGCGGAACAACATTATTTAAATTTTATAAAGTATTTAGAGAAAAGCAATATCAAGATTGACTTAATTACTGGTTCAACTCCAAAAAAAGAAAAAAGTGAAATAAAAGAAAAAACAAAATCAGGTGTTAATGGTATAATTATTGGCACCCATGCTCTTATTCAGGAAGATATTCTTTTTAAAAGTTTAGGATTAGCAGTTGTTGATGAACAACATAGATTTGGGGTAATCCAGAGAAAACTCTTAATGGAGAAAGGCTATAGACCTAATATGCTATTAATGACTGCCACACCTATTCCAAGATCTCTAGCTTTAACCTTTTATGGTGATCTAGATATAAGTATTATTGATGAAATGCCTCCGGGGAGAAAAGAGGTTATAACAAAGGCCTATGAAGAAAAAGATATTGAAAAAGTTTATGAATTTGTAAGTAGGGAGCTAAAAAAGGGGTTTAAGGCATATTTTATATATCCCCTAATAAGTGAAAGCGAAAAAATTGCCCTTAAAGATGCAACTAGAAACTATGAAAAATTACAAAATATATTTGGAAGAGACATTGTTGGCTTATTACATGGAAAATTATCTGCCAATGAAAAGAGAGAATTGATTAGTTCTTTTAAATATGGCAAAATAAAAGTATTAGTTTCTACAACAGTTGTAGAGGTTGGGGTGGATATAAAAGAAGCCACAATAATGGTTATAGAAAATGCTGAAAGGTTTGGATTATCTCAGTTACATCAATTAAGGGGTAGAATTGGAAGAAATGAATATCAATCTTATTGTTTGTTAGTCTATAACGGAAAAAATCTTTCTGAAGAAGCAAGAAAAAGGATTGAAGCTCTTGTTAAATGCAGTGATGGCTTTAAGATATCTGAAACTGATTTAGAGTTGAGAGGCCCTGGGGATTTTTTTGGTGTAAAACAGTCAGGATTGCCTGATTTTAAATTTTCAAATATTGTAAGAGACCTCCTCATTTTAAATAGAGCAAGAAAGGATGCGCTAGATATCTTAGAAGATGATCCACAGTTAGAAAAAAAAGAAAATTTTATCATTAAAAATACGTTGCTAAATAGATGGAGCAAAAAATTAGAGTTAATAAATATTGGATAGTTATTTATATTAATAAGGGGGTAATATGCAGTTATTAAAATTAACTGAAGAACAGATAAAAAATATTAGCTCAACAATGGTTTTACAAAGGGCTGAAAATTATATAGGTCGCTTTTTTGATTGTGAATTTGATGGCTCAACAATTCGTGGTAAAATAAAAGGTAATCATGGCGTTTATAATGTTGAACTTAAGATAGATACTGACCCATTAGAATATAAATGCGATTGCAAAACTGCTCAAAAAATGTTTTGTAAACATGCAGCTGCATTGGGGTTGACCTATATATATACACCATGGATGTTTACTTCCACTGCAAAAATAGATAAAGAGGATATAAAAACTTTAAAAGATTTGGAGATTTATCTATGTAGTATTAAACTAAAAAACTTGGTAGAGGAATTAAAAAGAAAGGGGATAGAAGTTTCCAAATTAGTTGAATTAACGGGTATTCCAGTTCAACAGATATTTTCTATTGTAAAAGATGATCAAAATGGTAGAAATCATATATTAACAAAACCTTTAAAGTTAGCTTTTTTATATTTGTTAGAAAAAGAACTTAATAATTAATTAGGAATTTACTTTGCCAAAAAGAAAAGATTTAAAATCAGTCTTAATTATTGGATCAGGACCAATTGTTATTGGCCAAGCTTGTGAATTTGATTACTCAGGTACTCAAGCAATAAAGGCTTTAAAAGAAGAAGGTTTAAGAATAGTTCTAGTTAATTCAAATCCAGCAACTATTATGACAGATCCCGAGCTTGCTGATGCAACATATATTGAGCCGTTAGATGTAAATATTCTAGAGAAAATTATCAAAAAAGAAAGACCTGACTGTATATTACCCACAGTTGGTGGACAAACTGCTCTAAATCTAGCTTTAGAATTAGATAATGAAAGCATATTAGAGAGGTATTCAGTAGAGTTAATTGGAGCTAATATTGAATCTATAAAGAAAGCTGAGGATAGAGATCTATTTAAAATGGCAATGAGCAACATTAATTTAGATATACCCAAAAGTTTCTATGTTAAATCCTATAATGAGGCCTTAGACAGCGTTAACTTAATTGGCTTTCCTGTTATTATAAGACCTTCTTTTACACTTGGCGGAACAGGTGGGAATGTAGCATATAACATTGAAGAATTTAAAGAGTATATAAAATATGCATTAAATATTTCACCAGTAAATCAAGCTTTGATAGAGGAATCAGTCTTAGGATGGAAAGAATTTGAGTTAGAAGTAATGAGGGATCTAAACGATAATGTTGTTATTATATGTTCCATTGAAAATTTTGACCCTATGGGAGTTCATACAGGCGATAGTATAACAGTTGCACCTGCCCAAACATTAAGTGATGTAGAATATCAAAATATGAGGAATGGGGCTATTAAGATAATGAGAGAGATCGGGGTTGATACTGGTGGTTCTAATGTGCAATTTGCAGTAAACCCTAATAATGGTAGGCAGGTTGTAATAGAGATGAACCCACGCGTTTCTAGGTCTTCTGCGCTTGCTTCTAAAGCTACAGGATTCCCAATTGCTAAAATTGCAGCAAAGCTTGCCATAGGCTATACCTTAGACGAGATACCAAATGATATAACAAAAAAGACACCATCATCCTTTGAACCAACAATTGATTATACTGTTGTAAAGATCCCAAGATTTACATTTGAAAAATTTCCAGGGACAAAAAATGTTCTTTCTACCTATATGAAGTCAGTTGGCGAGGTAATGGCAATTGGTAGAAATTTTAAGGAATCACTACAAAAAGCTTTAAGCTCACTAGAAATTAATAGTTATGGCTTAGAAAGCATTCTTAAAGCTGATAAAAATAAGGATATAACCGATGAATTAATAAATAATTTAAAAACACCAAATGATAAAAGGATTTATTATATAGCTGATGCATTAAGAAGGGGTTTATCAACCGATGAAGTCTATGATTATACAAAGATAGATAGATGGTTCTTAGAGCAGATTAATGAAATAATAACTATTGAAGATAGATTAATGAAAGATAAAAATTTTATTAAGAATACTGAAAATTTAAAATTTATAAAAAGTATTGGTTTTACTGATAAGAGGATTGCCTTACTTACAGAAACCACAGAGGCTAATATAAAAAATCTAAGAAGATCAGCTAATATCTTACCTACTTACAAGAGGGTTGATACCTGTGCTGCTGAGTTTGAATCCTTTACCCCTTATATGTATTCTTCTTATGAGGATGAATGTGAGATAATTTGTGATAATAGGAAAAAAATTATAATATTAGGTAGCGGGCCAAATAGGATTGGACAAGGGATTGAGTTTGATTACTGTTGTGTTCATGCCTCAATGGCGTTGAGGGAAGAGGGAATCCAAACAATTATGATTAACTGTAATCCAGAAACAGTAAGCACTGATTATGATATATCTGATAAATTATATTTTGAGCCCCTCACATATGAACACGTTATCAATATAGTGGAAAAGGAGAAACCCTATGGTGTAATTGTTCAGCTTGGTGGTCAAACACCCTTAAAACTTAGCAATATTTTAAATAATACTGGTGTTAACATATTAGGCACTTCCCCTAATAGTATAAATATAGCTGAAGATAGAGAGTTGTTTAAGGAGCTGATAAATAAATTAAGATTAAAGCAACCAGATAATGGTATTGCGCGAAATTATGAAGAAGCATTAGCAATAGCTAATAAAATAGGCTATCCAGTCGTTGTTAGACCTTCTTATGTGTTGGGTGGAAGGGCTATGGAGATTGTTTATGATGAACACTCCCTAGAAGAATATATTGAAAAAGCAGTATATGCTAGTGAGGAGCATCCTGTTCTTATTGATAAGTTTTTAGAGAATGCTTTAGAGTTAGATGTTGATGCTATTAGTGATGGAATTGAAACTTATGTTGCAGCGATTATGGAGCATATTGAAGAGGCAGGTATACATTCAGGTGATTCAGCATGTTCAATACCATCAAGAAATATTGATTATGACACAAGAAAAGAAATAGAGAGACAGACCAAACAAATAGCAAAAGAACTTAATATTATTGGATTGTTAAATATACAGTTTGCCGTTAAAGGTAGTGATATTTTTGTTTTAGAGGTAAACCCAAGAGCCTCTAGAACAATACCATATGTTAGTAAATCTATTGGAATACCTTTAGCTAAAATCGCCACAAAAATAATGATAGGAAAAAAATTAAAGGAATTTAATATAAATATTAATAAAGAATTACATTATTATACTGTAAAGGAAGCAGTTTTCCCGTTTAATAGATTTCTAGAAACTGACCCTATTTTGGGTCCTGAAATGAGATCAACTGGCGAGGTAATGGGGATAGACGAGAACTATGGAATGGCCTATTTTAAAGCACAAATGTCAGCATTTAATAGACTACCCAAAGGTGGCACAGTTTTTATAAGTGTAAAAGACAGTGTAAAGACAAAAATATACCCTATAGCCAAAAAACTTCTATCTTTGGGCTTTAAAATTGTCTCAACAAAGGGTACATATAATTTTTTAAAGAGTAAAAATTTAATTGTTTCCCATGTCTTAAAGGTTAATGAGGGAAGACCTAATATCGTTGATTTAATTAAAAATGGCGATATTGACTTTGTTATAAATGTTCCAGAAGGCAAAAAATCGAGATTAGACACAAATTCTATTAGAAGCTGTGTTATTAGATATAACATACCCTATGTAACAACTGTTGAGGCAGCAGATGCTTCAGTCAAGGGTATAGAGGCATTCAAGAACGGGGAACTTAAAGTAAAAAGTCTTCAAGAATACTATAAAATATATGCAACAAATGAATAATATTGTTGTATATAATCAAAGACTCAATGATAAATATAACATATTAGGTTTTCATTCAAGCAATTTATCTAAAAAAGCAAAACCAGGCAATTTTTTGATGTTAAATACAAATATAAATAAAAATATAACTGATCCTCTCCTTAGAAGGGCCTTTGCAATATGTAATATAAAAGATGATATAGTATATATACTTTATAAAGTAATTGGTAAAGGTACAAAGAATTTAACTTATTATAAAAATGGCGATGTGATAGTATCAAGTGATATTTTGGGTAATAGTTTTAATTTAGGCTATACTAATAAAAAAATTGCATTAATAGCAGGTGGTATTGGTATTGCTCCTCTTTTATTTTTAATAAAATACATAGATAAAAGTAATGTAATCGATCTATATTATGGAGGAAAATCTAGTAATGATATATGTTTAGTTGATATAATAATATCATTTAATTCATTCAATACTTTAAATTCATCAACTAAACATATATCATTACTAGATTTTCCTCCATAAT
>JAXHVM010000046.1 GCA_034189185.1 Deferribacterota bacterium | reverse complement strand
CAAAATGCTGGGTTGCCCTATAGTGTGCCAGGTCAAACTATTAACCGTTTTTGCTCCTCAGGTTTACAAGCTATAGCAACAGCTTGCGAGCGAATAATGTCTGGGTTTGCTGATTGTATAATTGCAGGAGGTACTGAATCTATGACACTCGTTCCAATGTCAGGCAATACCTTTAGAGCAAATCCTGAATTAATAGAGAAATGGCCTGAATGCTACATTGCAATGGGTATGACTGCTGAATTGGTGGCAGAAAAGTATAATATAAGCAGGGAAGAACAGGATGAATTTGCATATGAAAGTCATATGAAAGCAGCTAAAGCTATAGATAGTGGTAAATTTAAGGATGAGATTATTCCTGTTGAGGTTGAGCACAAAAAAGTTGTAAACAGGAAGGTAAAAACTGAAAAAGAGGTTGTTGATGTAGATGATGGTGTTAGAAAAGATACGTCTATTGAGAGTTTATCAAAACTTAGGCCTGCTTTTAAAATTGATGGCGTTGTTACAGCTGGTAATTCATCGCAAATGACTGACGGGGCAGCTGCAACACTTGTTGTCTCAGAAGATTTTTTGAAAAAAAGTGGATTAAAGCCTAGCTTGAAATTTAGGGGGTTTGCAGCAAGAGGTGTTCCCCCTGAAATTATGGGTATTGGCCCGATGGAGGCAGTGCCTGCAGCTTTAAAGCTTGCTGGATTAAGTTTGAGTGATATAGGGCTTATTGAATTAAATGAGGCATTTGCTTCTCAATCATTAGCTGTTATAAAAAAACTTGGGTTAGATAGATCTATTGTAAATGTAAATGGTGGTGCCATAGCAATTGGTCACCCTTTAGGTTGCACTGGTGCAAAGTTGACAGCTACATTAAAGCATGAAATGAAGAGAAGGGATGTAAAATATGGTATTGTAACTATGTGCATCGGTGGAGGAATGGGTGCTTGTGGTGTTTTTGAGAACGTTTAAAATATTAAAAATATTAAAAATATAAAATTGATAAGAGGTGATTTATGAGAAAAGGTGGTGAGTTTTTAATTGAAGAGATTAAGAGTAATGAGGTTTTTACACCTGAAGAATTCACTGATGAACAGAAGCAGATTGCTGAAACTACTGAGAATTTTGCAATCAATGAGGTACAACCGCATCTTGAAGAATTAGAACATGATGTTCCCAACGGTAAGTATGATCTAATGTTGAAACTATTTAAGAGATGCGCTGAGTTAGGATTATTAATGATAGATGTATCTGAAGAATATGGTGGATTAGATTTAGATAAAGCAACAAGCATGTTAGTTGCTGAAAAAATGACACTTGCCGGCTCATTTGCCGTTGTCCATTTAGATCACATAGGTATTGGGACGTTACCATTAATATATTATGGCACTGACGAGCAAAAAAGAAAGTACTTAGATAAACTGATGTCTGGTGAATGGCTAGGAGCTTATGCGTTAACTGAGCCAGAGGCTGGTACTGATGTTCTTGGCGCAAAATCTACAGCAGTTCTATCTGATGATAAAAAGTATTATATTCTAAATGGAACAAAGCAGTTTATCACAAATGCAGGGGCAGCAAATTTATTTACTATATTTGCTAAAGTAGATAAGGAAAAGTACACAGCATTTTTAGTTGAAAGGGATACTGAAGGGCTTTCTTTTGGGCCAGAAGAGAAAAAAATGGGAATGAAAGCCTCTTCAACAAGACAGGTTATAATGGATAATGTAAAGGTTCCTGTTGAAAATCTTTTGGGAGAGATTGGAAAGGGTCATAAAATAGCTTTTAATATTTTAAATATTGGTAGATTTAAACTAGGCGCAGGAGCAACAGGAGGAATGAAATATGGTTTGGTAGAATCTGTTAAATATGCTAATGAGAGAAAGCAATTTGGAAGGCCAATAAGCTCCTTTGGTGCAATTAAGGAAAAAATTGCTGATATATATTTATTAGCCTATGCATCAGAATCATTGGTTTATAGGCTTGCAGGTTTATTAGATGAAAAGTTAAAAAGTATAGATAAGAGCTTGCCAAACTATTATGAAGAGTATCAAAATGGTATAGAAGAATATGCTCCTGAATGTTCAATTGCAAAAGTATTTTGTAGTGATGCACAAGGTGAAGTTGTTGATCATGTTGTTCAGATTTTAGGTGGCTATGGCTATATAGCTGATTATCCAGCTGAGCGTTATTATAGGGATGAGAGAATTAATAGGATTTGGGAAGGCACAAATGAAGTAAATAGAATGCTCGTTCCTGGTATGATTTTAAGAAGAGCTCTAAAAGGGGAGCTGCCTATTATGAATAAGGTTAAAGAGGCTATGGATCAAATGATGTCTATACCTGAAGAAGCTTATGTAGGTGAGGAATTTGGTCCTGAAAAAGATTTATTAAAGAATTTAAAGAATCTCTCATTGATTGTAAGTGGTAATGCAGTGCAAAAATTTGGTGAAAATTTAAAGGACGAGCAAGAGGTATTATATGCCTTGGGTGATGTTATCATAAATTTATTTGCCCTTGAAAGTACAGTGCTCAGAAGTGAGAAAATATACAATAGCCTAAGTGATGAGAAAAAAGAGTTTTTTAAGGCTTTAACAAAAATAACAACCTATAGATTAAATGACCGCATATTTAATGCTGCAAAGAAAATAATCTATTATAGTAGCTCTGGCGATGAGGTACATATATTATTAAGCGCTCTTAGAAAGTTTACACGATACAATGTTGATAATTTGTTGAGTTTAAGAAGAAAAGTAGCTGATACAGTGATAGAAAATGAAAGGTATCTATAAGTTAGGAGAGGGCCTCATCCCTCTCCTAACTATAATTAACAAGCTATTTAATATTGCAACTTTTTTAATTATATATAACGTTTTATCAATATGATATATTTATTTAAATGTTGAAAATTTGTTGAAAAGTTTATAGCAATTAAATCTAGAATACTTATAGAATGTAAAATATTAGAACTTATGAAAATTTCAAAAGTTGGGTTTTTAAAGCCCAACTTATTTGATTTCCTTTTTTCTTTGTAAATCAAAATTTTTAAAAAAACAAAGATATTGACCAATATGTCAAATGTATTAATAATGGATTTCGAGAGATTTGCTATATTATATTAAAATTATAGAGATAAAAGGATGTTGATAGATAAAATTCTATCCCTTGAGAATAAAGAGCTTTTAAATTATAAATTTTCAAAATACAATTTATTAATATGGCCTTTCATAAGAGCATATCTTATAGAACATATTTACTTAAAAGAAACAAAGAGTGATAAACCAAGTGAACGCAGAGGAAAGTTAGATCTATTTAAGAATATTTCATATATGTTAAAAACAATTAAATATAATCCCTTTAATTATGCTAACTATAAAATAGTTTTCCTAATAACACAAATTGCAACAACATTTAAAATTGAAGGAAAGTATGTTAACAGATTACATGATTATTTTGCTCTTGAGTACCCCGAATCAACTTTAATTGTAGAAAAATCTGAGAGGAGAGCTTATAAGCTGCCGAGGTATTTTAAAAATGTTGCCCTTGAAGATTATATGTATATCTATCCTTATTTAAAATCATTAACAAAAAAAATAGATAAGAGGGATTTATACAATATAGAAGCATTTATAGAATATGCCGGAAAAATATTTAACAACTATTTAGATTATAAAGATTTAAAAATAATATACAATAGGTTATTAACTGAGGCAGTTTATGCGCCTTTGTTTTATGAAAATTATATTAAACTTTTTAAGAAACTAAAACCTTCTGTTATTTTAATATATGCTGCTAGTGGAGGAAAAAGAAAGACTTCCATTGTAAAAGCTGCAAAAGATTTAAGTATAAAGAGCTGTGAATTTCAACATGGTATTATATCTCATTCACATCCTTTTTATAACTACAGTGAGGACCTCTTTTATTCTAGTGAATACAGAGAGTACTTGCCTAATTATTTGTTAACCTGGGGAGAATTTTGGAATAATAATATGAGGCATCCAGCTGAAAAAATAACAGTAGGTTATCCTTATGTAATTAAGAGACTTGAAGAATATAGGAAAATAAAAAAACAAAATAATAAAAAGCGTGTTGTATTAATTGTGTCACAGGGTACAATAACAAAGATATTTGTCAATATTGTTAAAAAATTATTGATGAAATTAGATGTTTCACAGCATAATATCATGTTTAAATTACATCCTGGTGAGGTTCCTTTTAAAGAGAGGTACAGTGAACTATATAAATATAAAGGTGTTGAAATTGTAAAATCTGGGGATATCTATGATATGATTTTTAAGAGTGATATTGTTGTAGCTTGTTATTCAACAGTGGTATTTGAGGTGTTAGCCTTTAAAAAACCTCTATTTATATTAAATAATAGGTGGTCTCAAGAATACATTCCTAAAACTATAGGAAATTGGTTTGAAACAGCAGATGAATTGTATAAATTAATTACTTCTGGTAAGATAGACAGTAAAGAAGTAAATAACAATATAGAATATTATTGGGAGCCTAACTGGCAGAAAAACTACAAAAGATTTGTAGAAGATGTTGTTGGTATAAAGACAAATAGGAGACAGCTATCAGAAAAATTGGCTTAATCCCATTAAGGAAAGGCTCAAAGTCAATTAAAAATAAAAATAGAAAAAAACTTCTTGGTAGGCCTCTCTTTAGTTGGGTATTATATGAGGCTGTAAAGAGCAGTCTTGATGAGGTTTATATCTTTACTGATGATGAATATATAGCCGATTATGTGAACAGTGAATATAATTATCTAAAAAAGGTAAGGCTAATAAATAGAAGTAGTGAGAGCGCAACAGATAGAGCAAGTACTGAGTTAGCAATAAAGGAATTTCTTCATAAAATTGATAATAATTATGATATTTTATGTTTATTACAGGCAACATCCCCCCTTACAACCTCTAGTGATATTAACAATGTATTAACTAGTTTGATAAATGATAAAGTGGATTCTATATTAACAGCTGTATTAATGAAAAGGTTTATCTGGGATAAGGAAGGATATCCTTTAAACTATAATCCAAATAATAGGCCAAGAAGACAAGATTTCGAAGGTATATTAGTTGAAAATGGTGCTATATATGCAACTACAAGAAAACAATTTGAGCAAAGCGGCAATAGAATAGGAGGAAAAATAGGTATAGCAAGGATGCCTGAGGATACATTTACAGAGCTTGATGAGCAGGCAGATTGGCTTATAATAGAAAGGTTATTAATAAATCGCCTAAAAGCAAATAAAAAGGTAAAAGGTAAAATAAAGGCCCTTTTTTTAGATGTAGATGGGGTATTTACCACAGGTAGGGTTTTTTTTGGTGAATCTGGCGAACTATCTAAGGAATTTAGTATCATAGATGGTATGGGATTAGAATTATTGAGAGATGAAGGTGTTGATGTATATGTTATAACATCTGAAGATTCAAAGATCGTTACAAATAGGATGAAGAAACTTAAAATAGAGAATTATTATCCAAATATAAAGGATAAATATGCAAAGGTAGAAGAATTGTTAACGCATAATAATATTAAAAGATCTGAGATAGCATATATGGGAGATGATATTAATGATTTGTCAAATTTATTATCAGTTGGTTGGTCCTTTTGTCCATCAAATGCAGTTAATGAAGTGAAATACTTAGCTGATATTATCCTACATGCAGAGGGCGGAAAAGATGCTATAAGGGAGGCTGTTGGTTTTGTTATAAAATTTAATAGTAGAGGTGAATAGGATGAAGTATGAGATAGATGTAAATTATATGAAACCAAAGGTTGTCGCAGAGATTGGGTGCAATCATAAAGGGGATTTTGAATTAGCAAAGGAGATGATAAAGATTGCAAAAGTATTTTGTAATGCCGATATGGTTAAATTTCAAAAGAGGACACCAAAAGAATTGTTAACGGAAGAGGAATACAATGCACCCCATCCAGAACCATGGAATTCTTATGGCAAAACATACGGGGAACATAGAGAATTTTTAGAGTTTTCTATAGAACAGCATAGAGAATTAAAAAAATATGCCGAGGATGAATTTAATATTGCATATTCCTCATCAGCTTGGGATATGACATCATTAAAGGAGTTAATCGAGGTAGTAGATCCTACTGTTTTAAAGATACCATCGGCAATGTCTACTAATTGGGAGATGCATAAATATGTATGTGAGAACTTTGGCGGAGAGGTTCATATATCAACGGGTATGACAAAAAAATCAGAAATAGAAGAAATAGTTAGATTCTATGAAGATTATAATAAGAATGAGAATATTGTGCTCTATCATTGTACATCAGGTTATCCTATTGACTTTTGTGAGGTATGTTTACTGGAAATTGCAAGACTTAAGAAATATTATGGTGACCGTGTTAAATCAATAGGTTTCTCAGGTCATCATAAAGGGATCGCTATAGATATAGCTGCTTATACATTGGGGGCCACTTGGATTGAGAGGCATTTTACTTTAGATAGAACGTGGAAAGGGACAGATCATGCAGCTTCTTTAGAGCCAGATGGGCTTAGAAGATTAAGACGTGATTTATATGCGGCTCATAAAGCACTAAAATTCAAGGAGAATGACTTACTTGCAGTTGAAGAAAAACAGGCAAAGAAACTAAGATGGGATAGATTTATTAATTTTATAAAAAAATAATTGTTTTATGTGTTAGGCTTCATCTTTTTTAATGTATTAGGTTGATATCTTTTAGATTACAACAGGACTTTTTTTGCTCTTATGTCCCATGTATATTTCTTTATAAAATCATTGTAAGCTCTATTAGCAATTAAACTTCTTAGATTTTTATCCTTTAATATATTTATTGCATCAACCCATTTATCAATATTATCTGGGGGGGAGAGAATAGCATTATTTTCATTTAAAACTTCTCTTATGACAGGTAGATCGCTTGCTACAATTGGTTTTTTATGAGCCATATATTGGAACATTTTTAGGGGAGAGGTTATATCTCCAAAATTTTCGAGGTAGGTTTCTTCACCATTGTTTTTAAATACGCTAGAGATTACTATTTTCTGATTTGGTAATAGACAAACATCCATTGCATTAATATAATCTGAGATGTTTGTTTGATTAATAAAGCCATGGAAATATATATTAGTTGAGTTTGTTTTATTTCTCCAAAAGTTAACCTCTTTTTTTGTTCCACCTACTATATGAAAATCAATCTCTGGCATTTTTGAAGCTAATTTTATAATTAGTTCTATTCCTTTACCTACATATAGATTACCAATATAACCAACTTGTAAAATGCCTGAGTATTTAACAGATAAATTTTTTCTTTTTAGGGTTGTAGGGATGCTTGCAGCAGATGGAGCTACTATAATATTATTTTTATCTATTTTATAATTATTTAAATAGTATTCTTTTAGTTTATTTGAAATAAAAATTATTTTCTTTAAATTTTTGGATCTTTTTAACAGATTGAAAAAAAATCTTTGTTTCCTTTTAGGTAATTTGTTGTGCAACTCTATTCTAACGGAAAAGCCAAAGTAGGCTAGAAGGGTAGATGAAATAATATCTCTACTATATATTAGATCATAGTTAAATCTTTTAGCATATTTTAAACATAAGAGAGCATAACTAATATCATTTGTTAATATCTTCAATGGAAACTTTATAGGTGGGAATTTTTTAACCTTAAATATTTTTTTAACATTATAAAATTTGTATATATCTTCTTCCATATTGGCATACTCACGGTTTTTTTTAGAGGGTATTAGCAGGGTCACATCATGACCATTTTCTGCAAAAGCTTCGCACATTTTCATTATTTGTATACTGCTTGCCATATTTGATGGAATTTGAGCTTTTGACACATACAAAATTTTCATTTATTAGTAATTACTAATCTTCAAATATAATATTTGTTAAATAATATAATTTTTTTAATATTTAATTAATAAATTATTAAACTATATGATACGATACAATATAAAAAGTTCATAATGAAATTATTTGTGAAAATTGCTATAATGTTATTATGTTTGATAACATCTATCTTTTATGCTAAGGATATCTAAATATAATGAAGAATATCATATTTCATAGGATTAGGATATTTAGAGAGATCATAAAATATAGATGGTATAAGCTCTTAACACGTATTGAAAAGAAATATTTAAATTTTAAGCTAATAAAACATATTTTATATAATAATTTAACTTTTTCAGCTTTTTTTAGTTTTAATGAATATGTCCTAGATTATTATTTTAATTGTATAAAATTTAGAATGAAATTGAAGGATGTATATAAAAACTGTTTATTAAATATTGGCCATTATTCTAAAATTAAGGGAGTTACCTGAATAAGTTAACTAAATCTTATTTTTTGGTCACAAAGTATGAAATGTATATAATATATATTTAATAATTGTTTATTTCTATTTTATACAATTGCTTTACAATGAGTGGTTGACAAATTAAGAAAATATATTATTTATACTATTGAATTTATAATTATTTTAATAATAAATAAAGAGGTGTTATATGGATTTATCAAAGGAACTTTCACAAGCTTTAGGCAAACATAGCATTTGGAAAAACAAAATAAAAAGAGCTATAACAACAGGTCAGTTAGATACCATAATGGATATTGTCGTTGATTATCATGAGTGTGACTTTGGTAAGTGGCTTTGTAGCAATGAGGTTACTAAAAAATTCAGTGGAAACAAATTTTATGAAGAGATTAAAATATATCACAAAAAGATTCATGAAGAAGCAAAAGAAATTGTAGAATTAGCAAAAAAAGATAGAGAAAAAGCTCTGAAAATGTTTAATGAAAGTACGTTGTTGCTGCAGTTTGCAAATATAGTAAGAAGATTAGCAGCATAGTTTGTTTAACATAGACTTATTTTGCCTTTAGTATTTTGTAGACACTTATGTGTCTACACTATTTTATTAATTCCTTATCTATATTTTATAAATGTCGGTAACATTGACTTTATTTTATTTAGATATGGAATACTATTTTTTATGTATGTATTACACATATTTTTATTATTTTTTTTTCTTGTAAAGTTTTATAACATAAATACAATACAAAAATGAAATTATTTATGAGAGTTGTTATAATATTATTATTTTGTTTGGTAACATCTACTATATATGCAGAGAATATATATTGGTATATTGGAGCAGGCTTAAAAGAGCCTGCAAAGGAAATTACTTCAAAATATAATAAAACACATGATAATAAAGTTATTTTGATTTTAGGGGGTTCTGGTCAGTTATACCAAAAGATAATTATGTCTAAAAAGGGAGATATATTTACCCCAGGGGGAGAAAAATATTACAAAATTGCCCTAAAAGAAGGTGTGATTTACAAAGGAGAGAAATTACTTGTGAATACACCAGTGTTTGGCATATCTAAAAGAGCAAGTGATAAAATAAATTCTTTTAAAGACTTACTGAAACCAGGCGTAAAAATTGTATTGGGCAATCCTAAAACTATGGAACTTGGAGCTGCTTTTGAGAAGATGTCAGAAAAAATGCCTAAGGATATATTGGAGGCTATTACAAAAAATACAATTTTGAAAGCATTAAATCAACCTCAGATAGTTAATTATATTAGAACATCGACAGTTGATGCTGGTATATTATTTGAAGCAGATGCTAAGATGTATAGTATAGAATATATAAAAATACCTAGAAAATATTCTGTTGATGTAATAGCTTATATAGCTTTGATTAAGTACAGTAAAAATAAAGAGCTCGCACAATCATTTTTAGGCTATATCCGTAAAAATGCAAATATTTTTAGTAGATACGGCTATAAAGTTGTAATGGAGTAAAGTAAAAATTAAAAAAATAATTAATTATTTCTTATTTTTATTAAATTTTACAATCTTTTTAGTATTTTTTAGTTTTATTAATATAGTTCCAGCAAACGCCGCAAAAGATAAAAAACTAACTTTTGGTATAAATACTAGATTTAGGTTTGAGTCACAACATAATTTTAATATACAATATTATGGTGAAAACCCGAAGAAAGGCTCTGATAGTGATGATTTTCTTTTATTTAGAATTAGAGGTGGTTTAGATTATAAACCATCTGAGATGTTACATATTGCTCTATGGTTTCAAGATGCTGAAGCAATCGATTCTTCTTTTTCAGAGAGCGATTTTTATAAGCAAAGATTTGAAGGGGAAAACAACCCTTATAAAGATAGGTTTGAGTTGTGGCGTGCATTTATTAACTTAAAAAAACCCTTTGATTTGCCAATTAGTATAAAAGTAGGCAGGCAAAGAATTTCTTATGGTGACAATAGAGTATTTGGGCCTGGGGAGTGGGGTAATACAGGTAGGTGGCTATGGGATGCTGCAAAAGTAACCTATCATCTAAAGAGAGAGAATTTTATTGATCTTTTTTATGGAAGAACCATTTTGCATGATCCAGATGAATTTAGTTTAACCCATAGGCATTCCTTTGAAAGTGTTGGTATGTATAGTCATTTTGTCTTACCTAAAGTATTATTAAATACTTGTATTGAGCCTTTCATTATGACAAAAATCGATAACCATAATACTATTACAGGAGAAGATGGCGAAAAAGGTGATTTTGAATCATATTACATTGGTTTTAGAAGTTTTAATAAGGATATTTTTGGTTTTAATTATGATGTAACATTTGTTAGACAGGATGGTAATTATGCAAATGACGATATTGATGCTTATGCTTATCATCTACTGTTAGGTTATGAATTTGAAGACCTTATTTTCAAGCCAATTGTTAGTGTAGAGTATAGCTATGCATCAGGTGACGATAATCCAAATGATAACAAGCATGAAACCTTTGATGGGGCCTTTGGAGCAAAAGATAAAATGTATGGAAGGATGAATCTTTTTTCATGGCAAAATTTAAAGGATTTACAATTTAATGTTGAAATAAATCCAATTAAATGGCTAAATATTAGAGGGGAATTCCATAAGTTTTGGCTAGCTGAAAAAGAGGATGGGTGGTATCTAAATAGTAAAGAATATAGAGATAAGACTGGTGCTTCTGGCGATGATCTTGGAAAAGAAGTTGATATTATTGTTACAACAAAACCTTTTAAAGGTAGTAAATTTATGTTGGGTTATAGCCATTTTTGGCCAGATGAATTTGTTAAAAATACAGCGTCAAAAAAAGGAGCAGATTGGTTTTTTATTCAATGGGAGCAATCGTACACATTTAATATTCTTTGATTTTATTAAGAATAATGTGTTTGATATTAATATATTTGTCTCTAAAGGTTTGAATAAATTTTAAGTCTTATAAACGTAAAAACAACTTGCCGATACTTGTTTTATTTTAATATTAAAATTTAATTTGAAATACTCGTTTAAGTTGTCTATATATCTCCTTACCTCCTTTACACTAGTTGGTGGAAAGTCGTTAATTATATGAGGATTTTTTATAGGAAGTTTAAAAATATTATTAATAAAATGTAAATATTTTAAAAATTGACTAATAATTAGACCAGAATAATCTTTTTTTACAATACATTTATTTTTATTAAAAATATTTTTATTAAATTCCTCTAATAGAAGCTCAGATGATAATTTTTTACCTGTATATAGATTATAATTAAGGATATTCCTTTTCTTTTTAATTTCATCTGGGGTCTCTTTATATTTATTCTGTATGATTTTAGTGATAATGTCTTTTAGGGAGTTAATACTATTAACCTCAATACTCAGAGAGTTTGGTAGTTTTAATTCAAAATTTTCTGATGTAACAGGCTTATATGCAATTACTTTTTTGCCTAATAGATATGCTTCTATACCTGTGGTGCAACTATTATGTATCACTGCATCTGCACAATAGATCCAAGGAAAGATATCATATCTTTTTATCACCTTTACATTTTTATAGTCTTTAAATAATTTTTTCCAGGTAGTTATCTTTTCATTCGGATGAGGCCTAATGACTAGATTTGTTGATATATCTGTTGCAAGCAATTGTAAAGCCTTTACAATTAAACTAAAGAGCTCTTTTTGATAGTTATAAAAATTAAGCCAATATTGAAGGATATCCTCAGATATATTCTTTTTCATTCTTTTTAATCTTTTTAGCTGTGATTCAATGGGTTTTATACCATTTGCTAATGCAAAAAAGGAGTTAAAAAGAATAAATTTGCCATAATGATTATTTATATATTTAATTTCATTTTTATATATATTTCTTCCTATTTCGCTTAAAAGATCAATACGAGGGTTTCCTGCTATGATAACTTTTTTGTCTTCTTTTCTATCGATCAAGAAATTTTTTAAGATATTTGCTTGTCTTTCTCCCCATGTAAAAACTTTTTTCATATATTTTATGCTTTCATAGTCAACTCTTCTGTTTAAATATTCCTGATCATTTTGGAATACTAAACCTTCGTCATCTAATCCGTAAAATATCATATTCCTTTCTTTAAATTTCTCAAAATATTCACTTTTTTTGCCAAAAAAATCTTTCTCTAAATAAATCCCATCTGGTCCCTTTAATGCAATCTGCTTCACTGATTTTCTTCTGCCAATTACAAAGCTGTAATCATGTTGTAATGAAAGATATCCTAAGAGAAGTTTAGCTAAAAAAGCACGTTGTTTTATTTGTACGGGCAAATATATTATTTTATTTATTGCCTTTTCCATTTTAAATATTTCAGCGATTTTGTTTTAGGGTTTTTCTTTTTACACCTACCAAGAATATGTAAAAACAAGTAAAAAATAGACTATTTTCTAAAGGCTTTGGGATTTTTACATTAGGTGTATGTTTAGATAGTTTAAAGTAACCATATGTTAGAGCATTTTTAAAAGTAAATAAGCACTTTATGAGTCTTAAAAATGATAGCATTTTGCCATTTAATATTCTAATAAACCATTTTGTGTAAGAAATAAGCTTTTTTTTTGGTGTAATATAAACTGTATAACTTCCTTCTTCTTTTTTATTAATGGGGTAAGGCATAATATCTAAAATTTTTTCTGCAATAGCATCAAGATAATATTTATTGTTACTGTAAATATTATTAGTATTATTCCCATTTTCTGGCCTTACCTCACTTTTATAGGTGAATTTAAAGGATCTAAGCCAAAGTTCTTGAAGATTAAATGTTGTCTTAATAAGGGGCAATGTATTAAATAGCGTGGTGATAGATGCAATAGATATAC
>JAXHVM010000045.1 GCA_034189185.1 Deferribacterota bacterium | reverse complement strand
CAATTTTTATATTAAGCACTGGGTCATACAATTCGTGGGCAGTTGATAAATTTACATCTTCAATTTTATCAACAATATAAAAGGCTGTTTTTGGTTTTAATTGCATTAAGCCTATGGCTCCTTTATTTGAGAAACTGTCAGCTATAAAGGAGCTTTCAACTTTTATCACAGATAATACAAGATATGGGTCTATATTATTTTTCTTTGATTCCCTAAATATAGTTATTGCAACCTCCATCAAGGTCTTATTGGTTTCTCTAAAGTTTATTTTTAAATAATCATAGATATTGAAAAGTTCAGTAAATTCTTTTACGCTTTTTTTTAATTTATTATATTTTTTTTCTAGGTTTTTTAAGATTTCAGTATTTTTACTAATTTTTTCTTTATGTAAGCTTATTTGGTAACTGCATATATTGTTAGCTATGAAGATAGTTAGATATATGCATAGAAAAACTGTTGTTAATACTAAAGTTATATATAAATTCTTTTTCATCTTATTGAATTTTAAGTTTTATTATAAATTGCTATCAATCAATTCTTTTGTTCTTTCTGCGTCATTAAACAGTGGTTGTCCATATTCCTTTTTGCCAAAATTTCTTATTATTTCTTGGCCACCTTCTGAAGTCATGAATTCAAGAAATTTTTTTGCATATTTATTATATTCAGAGTTATCATAATTCATCATTAATGCATGATAAACATTTAATAGAGATTTATCACCTTTAAAAAGCAGATCAAGTGACGGATATTTATCTTTACTTGTTATCCATGTGGTATTTTCTGGCATGAAATATCCTTTTAGTTTATTTGCTCTTTTAAGGGTTTCAGTCATATTGGCATTTGTAACTATATACCATTTACCTTTATCGGTAATACCTGTTTTTTCCCATATTTCAAGTTCTTTCATATGCGTTCCAGATTGATCGCCCCTTGATAAAAATTTAGCTTTCTTTTCTGCAATTAACCTGTAGGCCTCTACAGCATCTTTTGCTTTTTTTATGCCCGCAGGATCATCTTTTGGTCCAACAATATAAAACTCATTTGAACAAACAAGCTTTCTATTTGTTGCCCATCCTTCTTTAACAGCATTTAATTCTGCCTTAGCTGAATGCACTAAAACTAAATCAACCTATTTTTGATGAAGAAGCTCTAATGCTTTACCTGATCCAGCATAAACATAGCATATACTTACATTGTATTTACTAGTGAAAGGTTTTGATAAAGCTTTGAGTAAACCGAGTCTACCAAGGCTTCCTGTAGCAACACTTATAACATTTTCGCTGTTACCATATAGGGACATACATTTTGTATCTGCTAATAGTATTGTAGGTATTATTAATATATTAATGACTATAAATAATAAGTATTTTTTTATATTCATTTAATTATCCTTTATATTTTATCCTATGTTTTACAATTTATAATAATTTTATATTAGTTCAATAAATATATTATAAAATAGATTGGCTTTGATATAATATATTGATCAACTTTTCTAAAGCTTGTATAATTAAATATTAGAAGGGTGAATAAAGATTAAGAAAAGTGCTTTATTTTTTTTAATTTTATCTTTATTGTTTTTGAGTTATATAGATTATCTATATGCCGTTAATATAGAGCAAACGGAAATAAATGAAAATAAAGGGTTAAAAACAAATAATAATCAGACTAATTTATATGATAACCCAAGTGTAGTTATAAGGCATAATGGCAATATGGATCCCCTAAAGATTCATTACAATCTCAATTTAGTTGATTTACATTGTGATACACTGCTAAATATATCTGACAATAATACAGATATAGCTAAGAGAAATAATATCGGTCATATTGATATACCCAGAATGATAGGAGGAGGAGTTGATATACAAGTTTTTGCAGCATGGGTTGCACCTGATTATTACCCAGATAGGTCATTTGAGAGAACAGCCACACTAATAAAAGCCTTTAAGGGAACAGTAAGAAGCACCTCTGTCCTTGAACAGGCATATAATACATCTGATTTAAAAAGAATAAAAAAGGAAGGAAAAATTGCAGCAATCCTTGCTATAGAGGCTGGTGATGCCTTAGAGGGGAAACTTGAAAATTTAGACTATTTCTATAGACAAGGTGTTAGATATATAACCTTAACGTGGAACTATAGCAACCAAATTGCTGATGGTGTATCTAAAAGCTTTAAAGGCTCAAATAGGTCAAATGGCGGACTTACCCCTTTTGGTAGGGCAGTTATAGAGAGGATGAATCAGCTAGGTATGTTAGTAGATGTCTCTCATCTGTCAGAAGAAAGTTTTTGGGATGTTATTAAGGCAAGTAAATCACTAGTTATTGCAAGCCATTCTAATGCATGGCAGGTTTGTAACCATGAGAGAAATCTTAAAGATGAGCAGATTGTTGCCATAGCAAGTAAAGGGGGTGTGATTGGTGTTGCAAATGTAGCTCCTTATTTAAATGACTCTGGAGAAGCTACAATAGATGATATTATTAAGCATATAAACTACATTGTAGATTTAGTCGGTATTAACCATGTATCAATAGGATCTGATTTTGATGGAACAGATGAAGTAGCTAAAGACTTAGAGGATTCTTCTTATTTTCCAAACTTGACTAGAAGGCTAATTGAGGAAGGTTATACCTTAGATGATGTAAAGAAAATAATGGGAGAGAATTTTATAAGAGTTTTTAAAGAGGTGTGTAAATAGTAAGGGCAATATAATTATGTATGCTGATATTATATTAAATAGTGTAGGTGAAAAGAGAAATATTATAACAATGGAAAGTGGCAACCCCTTTGAAGAAGCTTTAGCAATTAAGGATGGGAAAATAATTGCAATTGGTTTAAATAGAGATTTAGAATGCTTAAAAGGTTCAAAAACAAAGGTAATTGATTTAGATGATAATATAGCAATGCCTGGTTTTATAGATGCACATGCACACTTTATAACCTATGGTACAAATATGCTTGGAATAAATCTAAAGTCAGAAGATGTTAAATCTATTGGGGATATAAAAAATAAGGTAAGAGAAAGAGCAGAATCATCACCACCTGGTAAATGGATAAGAGGTTGGGGTTATGATCACACCAAGCTAATTGAAAAACGCCATCCAGATCGTTTTGATTTAGATGAGGTAGCTAAGAATTATCCAGTAATATTGACGAGAACCTGTGGCCATATAGCAGTTGTAAATAGCAAAGCACTTGAGTTAGCAGGGTTAAAAGATGATGCATCTGATCCACCAGGTGGTAAATTTGGGCGTTATGATGGTAAACTTAATGGGGTACTCTATGAGAGTGCTCAAAGAAAGGTCACTGCAGCTGCTGCGTTTACTCTAGAGGAATACAAAAGTGCTATTAAGCAAGCTAATTACGGATTTCTAAGTAAAGGTATTACAAGTGTAAGTGATGCAGGTATGGGCGGTCGCCTTGGTATACAAGGGCTTATAGAAAGTTTTGTTGAACGTAAAATTCAGGTTAGGGTTAATCTCTTTGCATCAAATATTTTGGGGGATAATATTGGTGATTATTTTCTAGAGACAGGTTTAACAACAGGTTTTGGCAATAATTTTATTAGCTTAGGTCCATATAAGGTTATGGTTGATGGATCAAGCAGTGGTCCAACCTGTGCTACACGCAAAGCTTATACATCTGACATAAATAATACAGGTATATTATATTATACTCAAGATGAGCTTGATAGATTGATAGAGAAGGCTCATATACGTGGTTTTCAATTATCTGCCCATTGTGTTGGTGATAAAGCTATAGAAATGATGTTAAATGCAATTGAAAAGGCATTCAAGAAGCACCCAAAAAAACACTTTAAGGGTTTGAGGCCACGTATAGAACATTGTGCAATATGCCCAGCCGATCTTGTTGAACGTATTAAGAGATTAGGGGTCATACCTGTTGTTCAGCCAATATTTTTTCATGAGTTTGGTGATGGATATATAGAAAATTATGGAAGAGAGCGAACAAATTATATGTTTCCATTAAAAAGCTTCATTAACAATAACATATTAGCCGCAATGAGTACAGATGCTCCCGTTAGCATGTTAGATCCCCTTAAGAATATATATGAGGCAGTTACAAGAAAGACATTGTCAGGGAAAAGTTGTGGTCAGGCAGAATGCATAACAGTATATGACGCACTCAGGGCTTATACATATAATAGTGCCTATGCCTCTTTTCAAGAAGATATTAAAGGTAGTTTAAAAGTTGGAAAGCTAGGGGATGTTGTTGTGCTTTCGAAAAATATTTTAGAAGTACCTATAGATAATATTAGCGATATTAAGGTAGAAATGACTATATCTAATGGAGAGATAGTTTACATAAATGAAAGTTGATTAAAAAGAAAAATTCAACTTGCGATGTTGAAGGAATGGCGTATGTATGCGGAAAATCTGACTTGCGAAGTCAGAGGATTGGCGTATAAATAGGAAAACTTTAACTTACGAAGTCGGCAGAAAGTTGGGGAGCTGTTATATGTCTTTTATGGAAATTGTTATATTAGAATCTTTCCTTTTATATATTTCTAAAGAAGCGTCATTTAATTGGATAACATTGCCATTCTCAAATTTAAAAGCCTGATCATGTCCAGGAATAATTATTTTGTGTGCAGCTAGTATTTTTTCTATGGATTTATTTGCCAAATCTTGACTGTAATAAGCGTGACTTGTTTTACAAGTTTTTGCTTCTATGACATATTTTAGCGCATCACCGGTAAATATGCAATCTTCAGTTTCAAATCCTATAGAACCTTTTGTGTGACCAGGCAGTGGCACTATTGTGCCATTATAGATTTGTACACCAGGTTTGACTTTGATAAATTGTTTTTTAAAAAAGCTAATAGAAGATTTTACATAGTTTAAGTCGCCGTTTTCTTTTGGTTTTGTTGAAAGTGCATAATCTAATTCTTCTTCAGTAGTATAGACTTTGGCGTTTGGAAATAATTCTATATTTATAAAATGATCAAAATGCAGATGCGATAGTATGATAAACTTAATATCTAAAAGATTAATATTTATAGCTTTTAGATTTTTAATAATTGTTTCTCGTGCACCCTCTGAACCTGTGTCAAACAAACCTAAATAATTGCCGGATTTTATTAATGATATGCTACTCCAACCCACAAAACCTCTACTTGAAGTTATCGGTAGACCATTTAAAATTGGTTGCCACGTAGTTGAATTCATTTTTAAAACTTACAACCTATTACAATATTGAATAGCTTTCATTCTTTAAATTACAAATAAACATATGCCCTGGCACATGCGTTATTATTATATCAGGTTTTGTTTTCATTGCAACTGTTTGGGGCATCACACCGCTTGACCAAAAACAGGCGCTTTACCATCACCATCATTAAAATTCTAACTTGCGAAGTTGAAGGAATGAAGGTGAAATCTGCCATAGCACTTAAACTTAAGTGCTCGGTAAATCTGACTTGCGAAGTCAGAGGATTGGTGTGGGGATGCGGAAAATCTGACTTGCGAAGCAGAGGATTGGCGTATAAATAGGAAAACTTTAACTTGCGAAGCGGGAGATAGTTATAAGTAAGAACATTTTAATAAATATGAACTTTTTATTGAGATAATCGTCATAATTATAAAAGCAGAAGGAGGAAGATATGACAGTAGATCCAATTAATGGAAATAATATTAAAGGAAGTGATTACTTGCAAAAAAGTTCACAAAAGTCCTCAGATGTAAAGATTAATTCCAAAGACAATATAACCCCGCAGGCAACTACTATAAATACAAAAAGTGGTAGTGTAAATCCAGTTTCAAATTCAATGTATGCAGGTGATAAAAATAATATGACAAATAAGAATCCTGTAAATTCAAATGTAGATTCTTTAGATCTCTCAGCTCAAGCTAAAAATGCGTATAATAATAAAACACCGACTAATAACAAAACAGATAAGGAAGCAGAAAATACAAATGATATTAGTATAAAAACGACAAAAAGTAACTATAGTAGCCAGGAAGATAAAATTAACAAAAAATAGAATTAATTTAAAATTGTGTAATTAATTTTTGCAGTTAAACAATAATAACCTTAACTTCTTTATAATCATACCCCTTTTTTAGGGGTATGGTTATTTTTAAATCTTAACAAAGGTAAAATTTATTACCGGAAAATAAACATAATATTAAAAAAATATAAAATTAAGTTATAGCCTGTGAAGTTTGATTTAATTTAAAGGATTTAAAATTATATAATAAGCTACAAAAGATTTTGCCGAAAATGAAATATAATCTTATGCCGGTAAGTTTGATAGGGGTGGGATTAAAAATTGTTTTATAGATTTTTGGTCTAAAATGACTTCATTAAATTGATTATAAGAATCCTATAAATATATTATTAAACTATGAAATTAACTTAAGTTATCTATATTAAATCAATAATTTATATAAATATTTTAATAATAAATTAGATTGATATTAAATAAAATAAAATATAAAATGCTACAATATGATAACCATAAAAGAAATAGCTAAACTAGCGGGTGTTTCAATAGGTACTGTTGATAGGGTTTTACATAATAGAGGGAGAGTAGCCAAAGAGACAGAAAAAAAAGTAAGGGAAATTATAGAAAAATATGATTATAAGCCCAATATTTTTGCAAGTCAGTTAAAGAAAGGTATAAAATATAAGTTTGCAGTATTAATGCCTGAATATACGCAAGATGGGGGATATTGGAATATACCATTTAAAGGCATTAAAAAAGCTCAAAGGGAGCTAGTTAGGGTTAATACTTCAATTGATATATATTTTTATGATAAATATAGTGTTACTTCATTTGATAAAACTTTTAATAAGATTATCACTTTAGGCTATAATGGCTTATTGATAGCACCTGTTTTATTTGAGACTGTTTCAAAGCTAATAGACAAGATACCTAAAGATACCCCTTATGTTTTTTTTGATTCATACCTACCTGATAGTAATCAACTTTCATTCATAGGGCAAGACCCCTATATGGGGGGTTTTGTTGCTGGCAAACTTATGCATTATTTATTAGATGATTTATCGAAGATTATAACCTTTAAATTGATACCTGAAGATTATCATATAAATGAGCGTGTCAAAGGTTTTGTAGATTATTTTAAGCAAGATAAAAAAAATGTACAGGTACACAATATTAAGGGCTATAGCACCACAGAGGATATATTTAAAAGCATAGATAAAATTATAAAAAATAATTTAGATATTGAAGGAATATTTTTTCCTACAGCACTAACCTATATGGCTGCCAAATCAATAGAGAAGGTTAATAAAAAAATATACCTTATAGGGTATGATTTGCTAGAAGAGAATAAGTATTATCTAAAAAAAGGTTTAATAGATTTTATAATTGATCAAGATCCATATAAACAAGGATATGAGGGAATATATTCATTGTATAGGTATATTTGCCTTAAAGAGAGCATAAAGAGTAAAATTTTTTTGCCTATAAATATTGTTATAAAGGAAAATTTAGAGTATTTCTATTCGTTGTAATAAGATTAATTTTCTAATTATTCTATTTATATATTAAATAATTTATAAAACTGCTTAATAATTCATTATATATTGTAATCCTCGAAATTGTTTAAATAAAAATTTTATATAAATTGTAAATTTTACTTGACAATTAAAATAAAAATCTGGTATATGAATAATAGTGAGTGTTAACGTTAACTTACAAAATTTAATTTTAATTTTTATTTATTTTTTGTAGGAGGTGATAGTCTTATGGGCTCTAAAGCTATCAATAAGGCATTAAGATTCATATTAATATTTTTATTTATTTCAAGAATGATCTCAGGAGGTGCACTAATGTCTCAAGTAAAGGTAGAACAATCTGTTTTTGGTACTTTAAATGGCAAGAATGTAAGAATGTATACATTAACAAATTCTAATGGTTTATCTGCTGAAATAATTGAATATGGAGCGATACTAAAATCATTAAAGGTTCCAGACAAAGAAGGTAATCCAATTGATATTGTATTAGGTTATGATTCTCTAGAAGGATATCTAAAGGATACATTTTATTTTGGTGCAACAATTGGCAGATATGCCAATAGGATTGCAAATGGTGAGTTTAGACTAGATGGTAAAACCTATAAACTAGCGAAGAATGATAATAATATAAATCATTTACATGGTGGCAACAAAGGCTTTAACAAACGATTATGGAATTCAGAGGTTATTAAGAAAGAAAATAAATCAGGGGTAAAACTTACTTATCTTAGTAAAGATATGGAAGAAGGTTATCCTGGTAATCTAAAAACAGAAGTAATCTACACATTAACTAATGATAATAGATTAGAAATAGCTTATAAAGCGACAACAGATAAAGCCAATGTAGTAAATCTAACAAATCACAGCTATTTTAACCTAAATGGAGAGGGCAGTAAAACTGATATATTAGATCATATTATTAAGATAAATGCAAAGTTTTATACCCCAGTAAATGATAACCTTATACCAACAGGAGAGATATTAAAAGTTGTAGATACACCCTTTGATTTTACTTCACCACACGCTATAGGTAAGAATATTGAAAAACTAGATCCTGGTTATGATCACAACTATGTATTAGATAAACTGCAAGATGAATTAGCTTTAGCTGCTTCTGTTTATGATCCTGATACACATATAAAAATGAAGTTATATACAACGCAACCTGGTGTTCAATTTTATACAGGCAATTTCTTAGATGGTAATATGAGTGGTAAATCTGGAATGCATTATAATAAACACTCAGCCTTTTGTTTAGAACCACAACATTTTCCAAATACACCTAACATAGGTCATTTTCCATCAGCTGTTTTGAGACCTAATGACACCTATAATCAAAAGATTATTTATGAGTTTGAATTAAAATAAAAATTATAGGAGTTGAAAATGGTTGCATTTGGTTTATTAGATTGGATTGTATTGGTTTTATCTTTCATTGGGCTGTTTGCAATAATATTTTGGGTTGTTTATATAAAACAAGAAACTGATACAGACTATTTTCTAGCAAGTAGGGCTGCTGGATGGCTTGTAATTGGAATGTCTATCTGGGCTTCAAATATTGGTTCTGAACATTTAGTGGGTTTAGCAGGAGCAGGAGCTGAATCTGGTTTGGCTATGGCACATTGGGAAATGCATGCTTGGTTGATATTAATACTAGGATGGGTTTTTGTTCCTTTTTATTCAAAGTGCAGAGTCTTTACAATGCCAGAATTTTTAGAAAGGAGATTTGATTCACGATCTAGGTATATATTGTCAGTTATTTCAATAATTAGCTATGTTCTTACGAAAGTTGCAGTAACAGTTTATGCAGGTGGGATTGTTTTTAAGTATTGTTTAGGTATTGATACGCTGTGGGGGATAGATTTTTTTTGGATAAGTGCAATAGGCTTAGTTATTATAACAGGCCTTTATACAATAGCTGGGGGAATGAGGGCTGTATTGTATACATCTGTTATACAAACACCAATTATTATATTAGGTTGTGCACTGATTCTTATTATTGGTTTAATAAAACTAGGTGGTTGGTCTGAATTGGTAGCAATCTGTGATAGTGTAAAAACAGGCTATAATGGTGATACAATGATGACACTTGTTAGATCTAGTAGTGATCCAGATTTTCCATGGACTGGTGTACTCTTTGCTGCTCCAATAATTGGATTTTGGTATTGGTGTACAGATCAATATATAGTGCAAAGGGTTTTATCGGCAAAAAATATGAAAATGGCAAGACGAGGGGCGATATTTGCCGCTTATTTAAAACTTACTCCAGTTTTTATATTTTTAATTCCAGGAATGATTGCCTTTGCTTTAGATAAAAAGGGTATTATAACTTTGGAATCATCTGATGCAGCATTTCCTACACTAGTAAGTACATTACTGCCAGCTGGTTTTAAGGGTTTAGTTGTTGCCGGTTTGGCTGCAGCTCTTATGAGTTCCCTCTCTTCATTGTTTAATTCGTCAGCAGCTTTATTTACTGAGGATTTTTATAAAAAATATAAACCCAATAAGGAACCTCACCATTATGTTGTTGTAGGTAGGATTGCTACAACTGTAATCGTTATTCTAGGAATATTGTGGATTCCTATTATGAGAGGTCTTGGAGAGGTATTATATAGATATTTGCAGGATGTTCAATCTTTACTTGCACCAGGCATAGCTGCAACTTTTCTTCTTGGTGTTTTTTCAAAAAGAGTAAATAGCCATGGAGCTTTTTATGGTTTATTAGCTGGTATGGTTTTGGGGTTATTTAGATTATTCTTAAATGTTATTGGTATTCCCGAAGATACTTTATTATATAATATATTTCTTTCACATAACTGGTTACACTACTGCATATATCTTTTCATATTATGTATAATTCTGATTCTAGGGATTAGTTATCTTACTAGCAAACCATCTGATGAAAAGGTAGCTAATTTAACAATATATACAATAACAAAAGAGGATAGAAAAGAAATAAGGAGTACTTGGAATAAATGGGATGTGATACATACTGTCATAATCCTAGCATTTATAGTTTGGTTTTATGCTTATTTTTGGAAATAAAATAAATAGGAGGATTAGATGCATGGGGGTATAAAACAGAAGAGAAAGGAGGATATTTATGAGTAAAGGTGTATTTGGTCTTATAGTAGCAAACAGGGGTTTCTTTCCAGCCGAGTTGGCAAGAGATGGAAGAAAGAATTTGATAGATGTATTAGATAAAAATGGTTATGAATCTATTGTCTTGTCTGAAGAAGACAGTAAGTATGGATCAGTTGAAACATTTAGTGATGCTAAAAAGTGTGCTGAACTTTTTAAAAGAAATAAGGAAAAAATTGATGGTATTATTGTAAGTCATCCAAACTTTGGTGAAGAAAAAGGGATTTTAGAAGCTATAAGGTTATCAAAACTAGATGTTCCTATATTAATACATGCTGAGCCTGATGATCCTGTTAAAATGGGTATTGAATTTAGAAGAGATTCTTTTTGTGGTAAAATCAGTGATTGCAATAATCTAAGACAGGCGAAAATTCCCTTTACATTAACAGAAGATCACACTGTAAGTGTATTATCTCAAGAATTTATTGAAGAATTAGATAAATTTTCAAAGATTTGCAAAATTGTAAAAGGATTAAAATATGTAAG
This sequence comes from Deferribacterota bacterium, assembly GCA_034189185.1. Taxonomy (NCBI): domain Bacteria; kingdom Pseudomonadati; phylum Deferribacterota; species Deferribacterota bacterium. The sequence continues at coordinate 2,165 of JAXHVM010000045.1, read as the reverse complement.
ATTAGGTGCAATTGGTGCTCGCCCATCTGCATTTAACACAGTTAGGTATTCTGAGAAAATACTTGAACGATACAATATAGCAGTTGAAACTGTTGATTTATCTGAAATTTTACATAATGCAATGAGATTGAAAGATAATGATGAAAAAGTAACTGAAAAGGTAGCTAATATTAGAAATTATTTTGATAGATGTAGTGTAGATAACGATAAGTTAATTAGAATGGCTAAGTTTGGTGTTGTTATTGATAAATGGGCTAAAGATAATGAAGTAAATGCTGTTGCTATACAATGTTGGACATCTTTAGAGGAAAATTATGGTATTGTCCCTTGTACGATAATGAGTATGCTAAGTAATTCGTTATTACCAGCTGCCTGTGAAGTTGATGTAACAGGTGCTTTGTCTATGTATATTTTGCAACTTGCAACAAATAAACCATCAGCAATAATGGATTGGAATAATAATTACAGTTCTGACAAAAACAAATGTGTATTATTCCATTGTAGCAATATTGCTAAGTCATTTTTAGAAAGTCCTGAGATGAAATATCAACAAATTATAGCAGGAACGGTTGGCAAAGATAATACATATGGAACAGTGGAGGGCAGAATAAAATCTTGTAAATCAACATTTTTTAGATTAACAACCGATGATATTAATGGTTGCATAAAAGGCTATGTAGGAAATGGTGAATTTACTAATGATTCATTAGAAACCTTTGGTGGCTTTGGGGTCTATAAGATTAATGATTTACAAAAATTGATGCACTTTATATGTGAAAATGGTTTTGAGCACCATGTAGCAATAAATATGGGACATGTGTCAGAAGCAATAAATGAGGCACTTAACAAATATTTAGGGTGGCATATTTATATTCATCAATAAAGATAATTTTGTAATATAACCTATATGTAAATATAACTATATGCAATATTAGCGTTAATTAATCTTAATCATCGTTAATTAATCTAAAAGTTAAATATGTAAAAATGTAGAAAAATTAGAAATAATGTATTGCAAATAAAACAAAAACTCTTATTGTCTCACAAAGAATATAAAATAAAAAGGAGGCAATAATGGATATTCTTAAAGATGAAGATATTAAACTAAAGGGAGTTCTATTTGATTTTAATGGGGTATTGTTACCGGATAGTGAACTACAAGAAATGACATGGAAAAAATTAAGCTATAAAATAAAAGGAATAGATTATAATATTAAATATTTGAGAAACGTAATACATGGTAGAGGCACAACAGATCTTATAAAATTATTAATTGATAGCAATATTAAAGATGGAGATATTCAAAATATTATGAATCTGAAAGAAGAAATGTATAGAGAACTTTGCTTATCTAATAAAGAATTGTTTAAACTAACACCAGGTGCTATTGAATTATTTGAGAGACTAGAATTTTATAATATACCATTTACCATTGCAAGTTCTGCCAGTGAAGCTGATATGAGATTTTATTTTGAACATTTAAATCTTAATAAATGGTTTAATTGGAATAAGATTGCATATTTTGATGGTAAGGTTAAGACTAAACCAGCACCAGATTTATATATATTAGGCGCAAAAAAACTTAATCTTGATCCAACTGAGTGTTGCGTTATTGAGGATGCAGTAGCTGGTATGCAAGCAGCTAAAAATGCTAATGCTGGTTTTATTGTTGCTGTATCAATTGAAAGGGAACTTCCTGCTGAGGCAAAAGATTTAGCTAATATAGTTATATATTCATTAGATGAATTAAATGATGATTTTATAAAAGAATATTTTGGCATCAAGGAAATGGTTGATTTTCCATTATATTATATTGCAGGTATTGGTTATTAACAAGCTATAAAAAGAAGATCATTATTTTTTATTAATACTAATGTAAGGCAAACAACTCGTTCAAACCATAGTTACTTATTGGTAAATGTAGAATTAATTTAATTAGCAATTTTTTATAATAATTTTTTACTTGACATATAAAATATGTATGTTTAACTAATTATATAGTGTTGTTAACGTTAACTTATAATTAAAGTTTATTTATTAATGGAGGCACTTATGAAAATTGAGTCTCATACAATTTCCCATCTTACAGATGTTGCAACCCTCTGCAGAGGCGACATCCTAACAATGACAACCCTAGCAGGTAGTGGCCACCCTGGTGGTTCAAT